>JAWXBP010000327.1 GCA_034440135.1 Planctomycetia bacterium | reverse complement strand
GCGTCGTCGCGTGCCTTCCGCATGTACATGTTTTTTCATCTCTGCGGCATAAACGCCGCCTTTTTTCAGCAACAGTGATTCTCCGATAACCGTCCAGGCATGGACGATATGCAAGTCGGCACCCTCGCGAGCGGCAAGCGATGACGCGAGTTCCAGAATGACGCCGTTCAGCGTGTCGTGACTATCTCCCGTGACTTCGGGATCGATGGCTGCCAAGATGTGCTGGAATTGTTTTTTCCGTGCAGGCTTCAGGACAAGTACAGGGGCGGGACACTTGCGCATTAGCTTTGTAGAGGTACTGCCGAACAGCCGCTCCTTCAAACCACCTTTCCCCTCAGCGGTCAAGATCACCAGATCGCGATCTTGTTCGATCACGTCACGAATAATCTCCAGGGACGGTTCACCGATCAGCAAACGCGTTGCAGGCCGTACTCCGAACGTCCTTACGGACTTGGCAACCTCCTTCAGCCGTGCCTCATGTTCCTGCAACACGAGCTTGCGCACATCAACCGGTTTCTGACCAACTATCAGACGCTCCGACGCAGTGGGTATCTCCTTGATGGGATGTACGATCGTCAACCGAGCGCGGTTGTCTTTGGCCAGTAGCGCTGCGCGTTCCAGTGTTGGTAGATCACATTCGTAAATGAGCAAGATATTCTTAAACCGTTTCATTGGTTCCTCGTGAAATGTTGTTGCAATTTGCCGTCGAAGTCGACTCTTGTCCTGTTTTTATCACTGGTCCGAAAAGTACCTGCTCGGGTCGGGGAGGGGAGCACGTCTGTTATCGGCGACCATCGCATCGACGTCAAGGGTGTCGTCTGGCCACGCGGCTGTTATCTGACCGGCTAGCAACCAATGACGCAATGATGCCCACAGTGAGGATCAGGAGCACCGCGCCCAGCAGATAGAAATTAAAGTGTTTGCCGAGGGAGAGCTTGAGCCATTCCGCAAAGAACATCTTGAGGCCGACCACAAGAAGGATTAGCGCGAGCGATACCTTGAGGTAGCGGAACTTGTCTAACATCCCGGCCAGGGCAAAATACAACGAGCGAAGGCCCAGGATCGCGAACACGTTGCTCGTGAACACCAGAAACGGATCGGCGGTAATGGCGAAAATCGCCGGGATCGAGTCCACCGCGAAGATGAGGTCCGTCGACTCGACCACGATGAGTGCCAAAGCCAGCGGCGTAAGCATCAGGGTGCCGGGCCGGGCCTGGTCCACGGCCTCATCCGGAATGGCGGCAGTACCGGGGAACGCGCTCTCGTATGAGGCCGGCGCTCCAGCCCGAACGACGAAGTGCTCCCCGTGGAACCGGGCGGTAACGGGGAAGAAGCGTCGCGTCAGCCGGACGATGAGGTTCAGGTTCGGGGCACCGTGCTCGGTCTTCAGGACCAGCATCTTGACCGCCGTGAGGATCAAGAAACCGCCAAAGACGTACAGCACCCAGTGAAACTCTGCGATCAGTTTCGCGCCGACGGCGATCATCGCGCCGCGCATCATCAAAGCACCCAGGATGCCCCAAAACAACACGCGGTGTTGGTAGATCGCGGGCACCGCGAAGAACCCGAAGATCATCGCAATCACGAAGACGTTATCCACGCTCAGGGACTTCTCGACGACATAGCCGGTCAGGTATTTTTCGGTCGCGGTCCCGCCGTCGTTGACGAGCCCGTCCGCGGCGTCGATCTGGGTTCCGAGACCGAGCCACCGGCCTTCATACGCGAAGTAGACGAACACGGCGAAGGCCAATCCCAAGCTAACCCACACTGTGGACCAGCCGACAGCCTCCTTGATCGTGACGACATGCGCCTTGCGATGAAAAACGCCGAGGTCCAAGGCCAACATCACCAGCACAAAGCAGATGAACCCAATCCAGAGCCATAGCATGGTCACGTTTCTCCGTCGTCCTAGCGTACCGTTAAGCGTCAGGCCCTGCTCGCGCGACCTCGTAACACGCGCGCAGCTCTTCTTCGCCCGTGACGCACATGTTGAGATCCCGCAACAGCCCGTCGCCGAGCGCGTAAATCCAGCCATGCACCGCCAGAGCTTGGCCACGGACCCACGCCTCCCGCACGACCGTAGTCTGGCTGACGTTGACGACCTGCTCAATCACGTTCAACTCGCACAACCGATTATGCTGTTGCTCTTCGCTCGCCAAGGCATCCAGTTGGGATCGGTATTTTGCCCGCACATCATGGACGTGCCGCAGCCAATTGTCTATCAGCCCCAACTTGTCGTCGCGTAATGCAGCCAGGACACCGCCGCAGCCGTAATGACCGCATACGATGACATGTCCCACGCGGAGCACGTCCACGGCGAACTGGATGGTCGACAGGCAGTTCAGGTCGGTATGCACCACCACGTTCGCGACGTTGCGGTGGACGAACATTTGGCCGGGCAGCAGGCCGACGATCTGGTTCGCGGGCACTCGGCTGTCCGAGCATCCGATCCACAGGTACTTGGGGGCCTGCTGGTGTGACAGCCGGGCGAAGAAATCCGGGTCGCACCGGGTCATCTCGGCCGCCCCCGCCCGGTTGTTCGCGAACAGATCGCTCAAGACGCGCATATCAATCCCGATCGAATAAGCCTTATTCCTTCGAAGTCCTCGGGTGCGCGGCCTTGCGCAGCCTGTCGGCAACCGCAAGGCCTAGTCCTTGCTCGGGAGGGGCCGAAGCCAAAATGAACTCTACTCCCGCGTCGTCCGCTCGCCGAAGCGACGTGAACAGCACATGCGGCGCGACGTCCTTCGCGGAGAGGACGCGGACCTGGCGACCCTGTTTCCGAAGCTCCTCCGCCCGTTGCTCCAGTTCTTCCGGCGGCACCAGGACCACCGCCGCGCGAGGTGCGTAGTGCGTTTTCATCTGTCCGGGCGTGCGCACGTTGCTCGTCTGCGCCACCGGCACCTTACGCCCGAGCGTCGCCTCAATCTCTTCTTGCGTTACGCCGCCGGGCCGTAGAATCGCCGGAATCTCAGACGTGAGGCTTACGATCGTCGACTCGATTCCCACAGCGCACGCCCCGCCGTCAAGGACAAAGTCGACGTCGCTTCCAAGGTCCTGACGGACATGCTCAGCAGTCGTGGGGCTGACCCGTCCGAACCGGTTCGCCGAAGGGGCGGCGATTCCGCCACCGAATTCACGCAACAAGGCGAGCGCCATGGGATGACGCGGCACGCGCAGCCCTACCGAATCCTGCCCACCCGTGACGATCGCCGGTACGCGCGTGGATGCGGGAAGGACCAGCGTGAGCGGCCCCGGCCAGAATCGCTCCGCCAGCCGCCGAGCCGCGTTGGGCACATAGGCCGCCCATTCCGCCATCAGCGAGGCGTCGCCGAAATGGACGATAAGCGGATGCGTCGCCGGCCGTCCCTTAACGTGGAACACCCGCCGTACCGCTGCCTCACTCAAGGCATCCGCACCCAGCCCGTAGACGGTCTCGGTCGGAAACGCGACGATTCCTTCGGCTCGAAGAATGGCGACCGCGTGCGCTCGCTCAATCACGTCGGCCGCGGCGCCAATATCGGCGACGACGGTGCCGGGAACCCGAAGCTCCGCACGGTGCTTCGCACCGTGGCCGGTGAGGACATAGACTCCCTTGGCGCCGACCGCGTGTGCGAGTTCGACGTCACACGGATGGTCGCCGACGACAAAGGAGCTCGCGAGGTCGATCTCGTGATCTCGCTCCGCAAGCCTCGGAAAATAGGGTTTCGGCTTGATGCACTCGCAATCATCGGATCGTTCATGCGGGCAACAATAAACCGCTCGGATGCTGATTCCCGCCTCCGCAAGGCGTCGCACGACGTGGTCATTGACAGCGCGAGCCTCCTCCGGGTGGATGTGACCCTTAGCGATCCCACACTGGTTCGTGACGATGAACAGGGCGAAATCGCCAAGGCGGCGCAGGGCTGCTATCGCCTGCGGGTAGAAACTGACCTGGGCGGCGTCGCGCAGAAACCCGGCGTCTTCGATGAGGGTGCCGTCGCGGTCAAGGAAGACTGCTGGTTTCTTCATTCAGAGTCTCGAATGGCTCGACGGTAGGCCGATTCCGTATACCAATCAACTGGCCCGATCATCTCTACTGACGGCCCGATGGCCGCCGCGTTCGCGCCGCCGCTCCAGCTCCCGGCGTACCGCTTGCCCGGCACGATCCGCTGCACGATCCACGACCGACCCAATGTCCCCATCCGTGTCTTCGACGATTACCACGCCGGACCTGGGCAGGTGGACCACGATCCGACAGCGCTTGTCCATGCCCCCGCGCGGCCCGTTCAGGTCAGCTAGGCAAGCCTTTACGCAGCCGATGCGGTTGCCAAAACGTCCCAAGACAAACCGCAGCCTGCGGTCGATGTAACCTCGCCATTCCTCGCCGACGACGAGATCCTGGCTACGGATTTCCAGCCGCATGATATATCTCCGTCTGCATGTGCTCTCTTCACCCCGCGTTTTTCGCCAGTCGATCACAAATCTCCTGACGGACGATGCGAACGTGGCCAGGGGCCTCGATGCCCAGCTGCACCCGGTCCCCTCTTACCTTGAGCACGACGAGGCTCACGTCGTTGCCGATGAACACCTTTTCACCGGGCTTGCGGCTAAGGACCAACATTGGAATGCTCCTCCTTGAAAGGGACTCGAACGCTGCTCCGCTGTCTCCTCGTCCTAACCTTTGCGATTTTACGCTGGGTCCGGTTGTATGACAAATCGAAGTCTGTCACTTGAACCATAGATAAAATCGATGTATCGTGCGTCGGATGAGCTGGCTCAATTACCATCATTTGCTCTACTTCTGGACCGTGGCGCGGGAGGGCAGCATCGCGCGGGCCTGCATGTGTCTCCACCTAACACAGCCCACGATCAGCGGCCAGCTGCGCTCCCTTGAAAGGGCCTTGGGCGCAAAACTCTTCGACCGGGTCGGCCGGAACCTCGTGCTCACCCCGACGGGCCGCATGGTGTACCGCTATGCGGACGACATCTTCCGTCTGGGTCGAGAACTACAGGACACCGTTAAAGGCCGGCCTGCGGGCCAGCCGCTGCGATTGGTGATCGGTGTCGTGGACACGCTCCCGAAAATGCTCGTCTACCGGCTGATCGAGCCTGCGCTTCGGCTGCCAGAGCAGTTGCAAGTCGTTTGTCATGAAGGCACGCTTGAGGAATTGTTGGCGCAGCTTGCTGTGAATGCCCTAGACATGGTCCTTGCGGATGCCCCTTGCAGTCCCTTCATCAAGATTCGCGCCTTCAACCATTTGCTGGGCGAGTGCAGCGTGTCCTTCCTAGGGACGTCCCAACTGGTGGCTGCCCATCGCCACGGATTCCCGCGCTCTTTGGATGGAGCACCGGTCTTGTTGCCCACCGAGAACTCGGCATTACGTCGGTCGCTCGAGCAGTGGTTTGATGCCGAAGGAATTCGGCCGCTGGTGCGCGGCGAGTTCGCCGACAGCGGCGTACTCAAGGTCTTTGGTCGGACCGGACTGGGGCTCTTTGCCATCCCGACAGCGGTTGAAAAGGAAGTGAAGCGCCAGTACGGCGTGCGCCTACTTGGCCGCGTCGCGTCAATCCGAGAGCAGTTTTACGCCATTTCGGTCGAGCGGCGGTTGAAGCATCCTGCCGTGGCTGCGATCACGGATGCGGCACGCAAGAAACTGTTTGCGCGAGGAGGAGAATGAAACAGTCGAACATTGGGGATTGCTCCCAGCGAGGAGGTCGCCGCGGGCCGGAGTTCCTCTGGCTGCGGAACATGCAGGTGGGGGGCAACGCTCTCACCAAGGCCATCTCGCGGGAGTTGAAGATCACGCTCGGCCAGGCCGAGACGATGAAGCGGCAGCCCGCCGCCGCCGCCCGGCTGCATCGCGTGCATCAGGCCTGCGGCCCGGCCCTGGACGAGCTGGTGACGCAAGTGCAGCACTCGCTCCGCTGCTTTACCAACATCTACCCCGACAGGCCCTTGCGGCGGATGCACCTGCACGGCGACGGCGTCCGCCTGCACGGTTTGCTGCGGCGGTTGCGAGCCGGCTAGCAAACCACGACTGCGCCCTACCGTTCATCGGCGGGCGTGAGGCTCTTTTCCACGGTGTCCGCCCGCCCGGCGATGCGCTCGACGGTGCGGGCCAGCCGCGGGGCGGAAAGCCGCTCGGCCGGCAAGGTCTCGACCAG
>JAWXBP010000326.1 GCA_034440135.1 Planctomycetia bacterium | reverse complement strand
CGACGCCGACCTGCTGGTCGCCGGGCACGTCCATGGCGGTCAGGTCCGTTTGCCTGGGATTGGTCCGCTGATCACCAATTCACTCCTCTCGCGCCGATGGGCGGCAGGCGTGACTCAGTTATCGGGCGACCGCACCCTCGTGGTCTCCCGCGGCATCGGCATGGAACGCTCGTACGCCCCTCGGCTGCGGTTCCTCTGCCGCCCGGAACTCATGGTGATCCATTTGACGCCCAAATGACATTCGATCGCTCGACCCGCGATCCGACGCACTTCCGTTGCCGCTGAGGGCGAATATGCGGTACGATTCGGCCGCTGCGCCTTGGGCTCCATTACCTTCGGGAACTTCCGCCGGTGGCTGAAACGAAACGTCCGTCGACGCTGGACGAGCTTTTCTCGACTGGTTATGCGTTCGATTTCTTCCAGGCGATTCGCCTGCTGGAACGTCGCGAAGGCGTGGAGCCGGTCGGCAGCGACGGGCAGCCGGGCAAAGAAGCGGTGCAATTCCGCGTGGCGCTGGGGCACGCCTTTCCGGCCAGCAATATTAGCGATTTGAAGGCCCCGACCGCCGAACGGCCGACGCCGCAGATGACGGTCAATTTCTTCGGGCTGACCGGTCCCAGCGGCGTGATGCCGCGCCATTACACCGACATGTTAATGCGGCTCGAACGGGATTCGCGCAACCCGGAGCGGCACGCATTGCGCGATTGGTTCGATCTATTCAACCACCGCCTGATTTCGCTGTTCTATCGCGCCTGGTCGAAGTATCGCTTCTACACCGCGCACGAACGGCGCGAATACGAGCAGGTCAATCCGGATGCGTTCACCAAGACGCTGCTGAGCCTGTTGGGACTGGGCCAGCCGGCGTTGCGAAATCGTCTGGCGTTGCGGGCTCCGGCCGATCCGGACGCCTGGGACCAGCGTGATACGTTGATCGCGGGGATCCCGGATTTGGCGATGTTCCGCTACGCGGGATTGCTCGCCCGACGTCCGCGCAATGTGCTCGGGCTGGAAGCGATGCTGTCGGACTATTTTCAAGTGCCGGTGGAAGTTCAGCAGTTTCATGGTGCATGGCTCAGTCTCGACGATTTGGATCGCTCGCAACTCGGCGCGGAAAATGGCAACTGCGGGTTGGGACAAAGCCTGGTGATCGGCGAGCGCGTCTGGGATGTCGAGGGACGGATCCTGTTGCGCATCGGTCCGTTGACCTATGAGCAATTCGTCGAATTGTTGCCGGACGAATCGCCGAAGCCT
This sequence comes from Planctomycetia bacterium, assembly GCA_034440135.1. NCBI lineage: Bacteria > Pseudomonadati > Planctomycetota > Planctomycetia > Planctomycetia bacterium. The sequence goes on along the minus strand of JAWXBP010000326.1, from coordinate 3,765 downwards.
GCGCGCAAGGGATTCTTCCTGCTGACGCACATGGCCCGGTTTTACGTGGGCCCGTCGATCGAATTCGACGTCCGGCTCGAATTGCAGCCGCAGGCAGCGCCGGAATGCTCGCTGGGCGGGCTGGGGGAACCCGGCTCGCGACTGGGCTGGAACTCCTGGCTGGTCAGCGAATCGCCGCCGCACGTGGTCGCCGACGCCGTGTTCAGCACGCGCGAGGTGTTTCAACTCCGCGGCGCGGCGTAGTAGTCAGCACCAGCCCGACGCGCAAGCGAGGGAGTGTGTTTCATCGTCGAGGTCATTCTTTGATCGCCGAGGGGCGATTGTCGCGCTTCGAATAGAGCGCGTTGAACCGCGCTTCGTCGAGCTTGCCCGAGGCGTCAAGCAGTACGGCATTTCGATTCGGCGCCGGCGGACGGGCTTGGCGATTCCAGATTTCCATCGCCTGTTTGACTGCCGTTGCTTGATCTGGTTGAGCCGCGAGAAAGTCGTAATGGAAGTCGGCGTAGCCCGGCAATTTGCGAAGGCTGTGGGCCGCTACGTAGCGATCGACGCCATAAGGATCGTCGAGCAAGCGGGCCGCGAAAGGCGCCATCCAATCGACACCAGACGCCTGTTGGGCCGGCTGCCAGCCGAGATGCCAGGCGGTGATGATGCGGCGCGGAGCGTCGCCTTTCAGGAGCCACATCGCGGCTGCAGCGGTCGACTTCTGCTCTTCGTCGAGCGGCAATTCCGGCTGGTTGTACCAGGCGTGCATCTGCTGCTGCGTCCAATCGAGCGACTTATCCAGATGGCAGAGATTGCAAGCGTTTGGGACGCCAAGCTTGGCGCTGGCGGCGATGTCCGGCGGCGCCATCTCATGGGCGCGAATGCCGCTGAGCAGCCCGTACGCCTTGTACGGCATGTGGCAGTTCAGGCAGTTGCTGCCCTCAGAGTTGGCCTGATGAAACGTATGTTGCGCCACTTCCGTCGTGTACTTCGGTTGGTCGTGGCATTGCGTGCAGGCGGCGCTGCCGAGCAAATCCTGCTTGAGTTGATCGGCTGGCGGCGCATCATGCATCGAGTGGCATGACAGGCAGGACATTTCGCCGCGCTGGTAACAGCCGGACTCCCTCATCGCCGTAAATTCGCGTCCGCCGGCCAGGATCGTGCCGTCTTCCCACCAGCGTTCGCGGAAGAACGATTCGTTGCGATAATAGCCGGCCCATTCCTCGGCGCTGCTGCCTTCGCGCGGGTGTTGGATGTAGAGCCGCGTTTTGTGCAGGTCGCCGCCAGGGCGGTATTGAATGCCGTGCAGCGCGTAGTCCAGGCCGTCATCGGCGCTGCGGGGAATGAACACGCCGTGGCATTGCCCGCAGATCTCGCTGGCACGGACATGATCGAGCCGGAGCGGATTCACGATCGTCGTGTCCGGCGCCGACACCGTCGGCGGCAATGCGGCGGCCGCGGCCAGGCCTTCTTGATGGCGGACGTGGGCATCTCCGGGACCGTGGCACGCTTCGCACGAGATGCCCAACTCGCCGACGCGGCTTTCCAATTGCCCAGTCTGCTGATTCAAACCGGGAATGCCTCCGGTGCTATGACAGGTGATGCAGTGGTGATTCCACTGCGTCATAAAGCGAATGTTGTCCTCGGGGGGCACCATGAAGGCAGCTTCGCGAGGAATCCAACGCTTGTCTTCCTTCAGGTAAATCAGCGGCAGAGTCTGCATCAATCGCTCACGAAACGGCAACGTGCTTTCTACCCAATAGGTCTGATAATGATGCGATCCCGTCGTCATCAGCACGCGGCGTTTCACCCGCGGAATATCTTCCAGCTTGCCGCGCTTGCCGCGTTGGACGATCGCTTCCATCTCGTCGGGATTCGGCATTTCGGCCCAAAAGGCGTCCCCTTCGCGATAGACGCGATAGTCCAGTCCGTTCGATGAAATCGTCTGGCCGTCAAACGCGCCCAGCACATTTCCCGGCAGTGCGAGCTGGGTCATCGTGCGATGGTACGTCGATTTCCAACTGGCGTGCTGGTCGGCGTGGCACGCGGCGCAACGCTCGGAGGAAACATATCCCCCGTCGCGTTCCAGACGCGGAACGTCCGATTTAATTTCGCTCAGCAACCTCGCGAGCTCGTCCTGCTCGGCAGCGATTGCAATTCGTGGAGGCAACGTCAGGGCTGGGACCGCCGCCAACAAGATTAGCGCGTATCGGAGTCGATGGAACCCAACCTTACGGCACATCACGGCGGAACTTTCTGACAAAGCTGGGCGACGCCCGAATGTCATCGCTTGAGTCGAGGTTACCTTGCGCAATCTGCATGGTCAATCTGCGCAACCGATTCGCATGAATCCGATGCACATTCTGTACAATTCCATCGCGATAGCCCCGTTGTGGCGCGGGGCCGTTCCGCCACAATTACAGGCAGGACATTTCTCGAACTCCATGGCATCCTCGGCTTTAGCATCTTCGCGGCGGACCCCTGTGACGACCTTCTCCGATCAACTCGCCGCAGCGATTCGTAGTCGCGGCAATCCGGTCATGGTGGGGCTCGACCCGCGTGCTGAGCAATTGCCGCCGGACTTGCTGGCGAATTCGCTACTGCGAAGTCCGGAGCGGGTGGCTGCCGCGTATCGGGAGTTCTGCCGGGGGATAATCGACGTCGTCGCGCCGTTGGTGCCGGTGGTGAAGCCACAGGCGGCGTTCTTCGAGCAGCTTGGGCCGCATGGCATGACGGCGCTGGCGGATGTGATCGCCTATGCCCGTGAGTCAGGCCTGCTGGTCGTGCTGGATGGCAAGCGGAACGATATCGGCGACACGGCGATCGCCTATGCCGAGGCTTATCTTGGCCCGCAGAGCGTCTGGAAGAGCGACGCGTTGACGGTCAGTCCGTACCTGGGCGCTGATAGCCTGGAGCCGTTCTTGAAGGTGATCGATCAGCGCGGCGGCGGCGTGTTCGTGTTGGTGAAAACGTCGAACCCCGGCGGCGGGATGCTGCAAGATGTCACCGCCGACGGCAGCACGATCTACCGGCGCGTCGCCGAGTACGTGGAGCAAGCGGCATCCGCGCGACTGGGAAAATGTGGCTATGGTTCCGTGGGGGCGGTGGTCGGGGCGACCTATCCGGAACAACTCGTTGAATTGCGCAATGCCATGCCGCATGCCTGGCTCCTGGTGCCCGGCTTTGGCACGCAAGGCGGTACGGCGCGCGACGTCGTCGCCGCCTTCGATAGCCAAGGGCTCGGCGCCGTCATCAACAATTCCCGGGGCATCATCTTCGCTCACGCCCGACGGGAGTATTCATCGCGATTCGGCCCGGGGCGCTGGCTGGAAGCGGTGGAGGCCGCGACGTTGGACATGATCGCGCAGCTCAAGGCGGAGCTGCCGAGCATTTCGCCGGACGCCGCATAGCGAAGTCGTGAGGTCACACGACATTCGGATTTCGGCTGAAAGCCTTCCGATCTATGCTGAGGGAATGGCCGCACGCAAGACAAAACCCTCGCCTCCTACATCCGCGGCCCATCACGCGCCGACCAGCGAGATTTCGCACGACTGGGTTCAACCTCGGGCTTGGCTCTCAGCGATGGCCGCGACGCTCATCGTCGCGCGAGTGCTCATCCCGAGCGAATCGGCGATTGACGACGCGGCCGGCATGGCCTTCGCCTTGGCGTGGCTGGTGGTCGCGGCCTTGGCCGCGCTGCTTGGCTGGCGCACGGAGGACGATGCGTGGCGCTGCTCGCCGTTGGATGGCGCGCTCCTCGCCTTGGCCGGCTGCTTTCTG
>JAWXBP010000325.1 GCA_034440135.1 Planctomycetia bacterium | reverse complement strand
AGAGTTGACAGGACACTAGCCCGACGCGCAAGCGAGGGGGAGAGGGCGTGGATCGAGTGTACGGACCGTGCTCAAGGTCGACGACTGCTCCCCCTCGCTAGCGCGTCGGGCTAGTGTTTTGCCTTTGGCGTGCGCGATTCAATTCACCTAGAGGCAATGCAGGAAGGCGGTCAGATCCTGTTTTTCCGCGGTGTTCAGCCGCAGTTCCAGCACGATGTTGAAGAACTCAACAGTGTCCTCCAGCGTTAGGCAACGCCCGTCGTGCATGTACGGCGGGCTTTCTTTGATCCCCCGCAGCGTGAAAGTCTTGATGACGCCTGGAGGGGCCTCGCCGGAGAAGCGTTCGACCTGCAGGTCATGGAGTTGATGATCGATGTAGAACGGCGCTGGATGGCACTCCGCGCAACGCGCCTTGCCGAAGAACAGCCCTTCGCCGCGCAGCTCGGATTCGTTGGCGAGCGCCGGGTTCAAACGTCCTTCGCGATTCAACTTCGGCGCCGGCGGGAAATCGAGCATGTTCTGCATTTGGGCCATGTGGCTGACCTGAATGCGGTCGAGGATCGCCATGCCTTTTTTCATGGCATGAATGGCGTCGCCGTTGAAGTACGCGGTGCGTTGCTCGAATTCGGTGAAGTCTTCGATTGAGCGGAGACTGCGTTTCGACCCGTGAATTTGCTGTTGTGCTACGCCGCGCAAGCTCACCGTGTCGAGTCGCAGGCGGCGCTCTTGAGGTCGCGTGTCGGGATTCAAGTGAAACTGCGCGGTTGTGTGGCCGTTCACGTGGCAATCGAAGCAAGTGACGCCAAGGCTCGGTTGCTCAGTCTTGCGATCATCGGTGGGATTAAATTCCTCCTGCGGCAACGGCGTAAGCAACAGTCGCAGTCCGTCCAGTTGCACCGGCGTCAGCAAATCTTTGAACAGCGGGTAGTAGTTGTTGATCGACACGACCTGGCCGCGCGAGACGTCGCCCAACTCCGGCCGATTCGCGAGAAAGATCGCCGGCGGAAACTCGGGGATGAAGGCGTCCGGCAGATCGAACTCCACGTCGAACCGCTGCAACCGCGGGAACATGTCGATCTGCATCTTGGGAAACACCTGGCCGCCGGCGACTTGCTTGGGATGTGGCAGCGCGGGGTAGGGAAAGGCTCGTTGCTCAAGCATCTGCGGTGGCGTCAATCCCGCTAGCGAATCCCAGGTGACGCCGTCGCGCAAGCGCGCCGTCGGTCCCAATGGGATGAGCTTGCCGCGCGTCATGCGGAGTTCAGGATTCGTTCGTGGCGTCAGGTTGTACCGCGCTTCCAGCAATTGACGCTGGCGCACCATGACCGGCTCGCGCTGCGCGACGTCGGCCGCCATGATTTCCGCAAAGGTCGTCCCTGGCTTCGCGGCGTTGAGCGGATCTTTGTAGAAATCGAAGCCGGTCATGCGACCGGCCTCTGGCTGCTCGGCGAGCGAGGGGTCGATTGACGCCGGCTTGCTCAGTGCGGCGGTCATCGCGCGATCATGGTCATTGAACTGCGTTTCCGGGCGATCGCCAGTCGGCGGCTGAACGGTTTGCGCCTGCTGTACCGCGTCCGCACGCTCCGCGCGCGCCGCAGGCGGCGTCGTCGCCGGCGCAGCAGGTTGAGCAGGTTGCTGGCCGGCGCGCGGGCGGCGCGGTCGATCTTGCGCCACGCCGTTGTACGCGGCCATGAACAGTAGCAATCCGGCGAGCGAGCCGACCGCGACAATTCGTTTACATGGAAGGCGCATGGCACTTCACCTCGGCTGGGGGCGTCTGGGGTCAATGCAGTTCACGCAACGGTTGCAATTGTCGTTCCGAAGCGGCTACGCATGCAAGCCTCCCTCCATGATTGCGCTTAGCGAAATCGCATTCAGTAGTGAGGAAAGAGAGAGATTGTCCCCCGGGTAGTTGAACGAATCGTTTCAGTTCGCAGTTCGCGACACTGGCATCGGCATCTCCGCGGAGGATCAAGGAAAGATCTTTTGGCCGTTCACGCAGGTCGTCCGCAAGTATTGCCGCGCTCCGGGGTTCCGCTCCTGATCTATGCGGCCCCATCTGGGGCGTTTTCCTGGTGACTCGACAGCGCTTCATCCGGTATCCAATGCACGCGGCGAAAATCGCTCGCCTGCCACAGCCGCACGCCGCCAATGTAGGCGTTGCGGTTGTGGCCCAGACGCACAAAATCTGGCAGCTGTCCGCGTAGTCGTTGGGCATTGCCGCCGCCGAGAACGATGTAGTCCGCGGCGAACGCGTACAGAAGCTTCGGAAGCACGCGCAAAATAGCCCTCCGCCAGCGAGGCTGACCGGTCTGATGCAACGCTTTTTTGGACAGCATCTCCTCCAGGCTGCGATTGCGCGAATAAGGAATGCTGCCCAGTTCTAACGGCACGACGAAACCGTCCACGACGAGTGTCGAACCGACGCTGGTGCCGAGACCCAGGAACAACATCGAGCCGCGCTCATAGCTGCCGAGCGCCTGCATCGCCGCATCGTTCATTAGCCGGACCGGCACGTCGATCTTTGATTCAAAGTCGAAATCGAGCCAACCGTCCCCCAGGTTCCACGGCTCGCGCGCTGGTCGGCCGTTCTGCACGCGCCCCGGATAGCCGATCGCCACCGAGTCGCAGGGCGCCGCTTGCCTCCAGCGCTCCAGCGCCTGCAGTAACTGCGCGGGCGTGAACTGCTTGCCGGTGGGAAGCCTTTCCATGATCTTGCCGTCCGGCGACCAGGCTTTGACGTTGGTGCCGCCAATATCAACGACGAGGGGCTTCATGGAGTTGGCTTACTGGAATGGGAATTGTGGTGGTCGATGTCGGCAGGCTCAAGGCGAACCTTTCCGTCGTCGCTGACAAGCCAATGAAATGACTTGAAAGCGACGCCGGATGTGTCGACGGTCGAAGTGTCGGCCAGGCCTCGTCGATCAACTACGCGCACCCGTTGCAACTTTGTTGGCAAGTCGCTGTCGTGCGCTTCAACGGCATCTGCAAAGACCATGCCGGCGCCGAGTTCGTCCAGATTGATGCCTGCATTCTTGAGCGCCTGCGCGGCGCCCATCCAGCACACCCAATGAGGCCGCCCGCTTGTCCGCCGACGTTCGGCCAGCGTATTCGCGAGCGCCTTCAGAAAGGTGCCCTGGTCGAATGCATTCAGGTGCGCACAATTGACGAAGATCGAATGGCGCGGGTTGTCGAGGGCCCGAATGACTGCATCCATTTCCGGCGCCTGGGTTTCCGTTCCCAGGTTAACTTCGGCCTTTTCGGTCAATTGCGTCGATGCCAAGGAAACCGCACACCACTGATAGCCTTGGGCATTCCATTGCTGAATCAAGGAATCCAGGAGCGGCTGGAGCGAATCCAGCGCCTGCGATTCCAAAGCCACGCCAACGCCGAACGTCGGTAGGCGCACCGGATCGCCTCCGGCGGTCGATCCCAATTCCAACCGTCGCCGAGGGCAATTCGTCATCCATCGCGAGAGGTCGTTGTCGACAATTTGTTCGATCAAGTCGATCACACCGTCACCATGATCGCGCTCAAGAATTATATCCGCGCGATCTTTCAGCGCCTGCACGGCGTTAGAAACCGCAGCGCCGCACTCGCAGTAGGTTAAAAGCACGTGATCGTTTTCAGCATCTCCGACGGCCACGGCGTTGCGTGGCGAAAGGCCGAATTCACCGAGTGCATGCTCCAGCCCCGTGGCTTTGCTGACCGTGCCGGGAAGCACCATGACAGCACCTTTGTTCAGGACGATCTGCATGCCGAGGCCAAGGTCGCGAATGACCTCAAGCACGGTCGTTCCGTGCGGTTCCCAAGTGGCGACGATGGTATGTCCGACTGCGATCGGCCCTACGCCGCGTGCTCGCAATGTTTCGATGAACCGTGGCGACGGGGCTTCCGCCAGTACTTTCTCCGCTCCCGTTGCCGGGTCATAAACGACCGCTCCGTTTTCCACGACGAGGCGATCGAAGACGTGCGCGCTGGAGAACGTCTCCAACAATTCCGCCAGTCGGCGCCCAGTGACCATCACCAGGCGCCGTCCCGACGCCCGCACTTGTTCGAGCGCGGCCATCGTCGGAGCATCCACTTGGCCGTGTCTGGCCAACGTACCATCGTAATCGCAGGCCAGTACATGGAATCGTCGCATTACCGTCCGAGGACCTCGCTGCGCACTTCTTTGCGATCCGACCGAATGTCCGACGCGCCGTGCATCCGTAGAATCGATTCGGCCAACGCATGCCGATCGCCCGCGCGGACAGTGAGCACCATGCGACCGGCATCGAGTTCACTCTCGTAGAATTGAGCTTCTTCATCGCTCAGGCCATAGCCGATCAACGCGCCGGTCAATCCTCCGGCGGTCGCGCCAGCCGCTGCGCTGGCCAGCACGCTGCCCAAAATGCCGCCTGCCACGATGGGACCGATCGCGGGCAGCATGCCGGCCGCGATGCCGAGCGCCCAAATGCCGCCAAGACCTGCGCCCGCAACGGCACCCGTCGCTGCGCCCGCAACGGCGTTGCCTGCGCCGGTGTCCACATCCGCGGCCGGACTTTGCCAATCCGCGTCCTCTTTGCGCGCGATGACACCGATTTCGCTGTTTGTGAACCCTGCTGAGTGCAGATCAGTCACGGCGGTGTGTAGATTCTCGCGGCTATAAAAGACGCCCACGACCAGGTTTTGGTCCAACGTCTGTTCGCGCAGCGGTTCCATGATGTGGCTCCTAAAAAGAGTGAATCCCAGGCGGCTCACTAGCGAAGCAACTGTCGTGCCAGTGGGCCGCGTCCCACTTGAGCCGAGGGCGCAAGTATGAGGCGTTCCCAACATGAAGTTGAGAACGCCCAATCGCTTCCGAGTGAAGCAAGGAACTACCGATTCTGCGACAACTCATGGCGCATCGAACGCAGTTCGGTTTGTAGCTCAATCACCATCTGTTCCAGTCGATCCAGGCGGTCCGTAGCGCCGACGTTAGATCCGGAATTCCAGGTCGGTGGGGCCGGCCGGCGACCGTAGCCGTCGGCATCATAGCCCCGCTGATAGCCGTCGCCGCGATAACCAGCGCGTTGCACCGCGGCTACGGTGGCAACCAGCGGCACCGTGCGGCCGTTTCGCATGACGTTCAGTTCCGCGGTCGAGTTCGGACTCAGACCCGTCACGCCATCGACCAAATCATGGTAATTCCAGACGTCGCGGCCGTTCAGTCCGACAATGATGTCACCCGTTCGCAACCCAGCCCGAGCGGCGGGACTACCGGTCGCGAGTCGACTCACCCGCGCTCCGTTGCCCGAGAAGCTCGGCGACAGATAGACGCCCAACCAACCTCGGGAGGAGGCGACGGAATCTGACTGCGCGGCGGTGGGGTATTCGATCGACACAGTTTGTTGTTGACCGTCGCGCTCCACGATGATCGGCACGCGCCGTCCCGCGAGTTGCGGTGCGAAGTCCTGAAATTCGCTTGGCGTGGTGAATGTACGACCATCGATGGAGATGATTCGATCGTCGGCACGCAATCCCGCTTGTGCCGCGAGCCCGCCGGTCGGGACTGTGCCGATCATCAGCGGCTGTCCCGTCTGTCCCCAGACTTGAAAGCCTGGGTCGAAGTTCGAACGCGGCGTACGCCCAGCTTGCGGATCTCGACCGTCGCGCCGATCGTCGTTGCGAAACGTGCGCGCGTCGCGCTGAGTGTCAGTGTTCGGGAAGCGATCGGTAGCCGCGCCGGCCGCGGAATCAGCTGGCGTACCATTGTCCAAGGCGGGCGGAGTGACCTCGCCGGGCTGGGGAACATCGCTCGTTTGTCCGGCAGGCGTATCCGCGAAGGGGGGCGCCACTTCATCGGAGGCTGGGTTCGGATTGTCAACCGTCTGCGGCGTGACAGGCGTGGTGTTCGGCTGCGCGGACTGCGCTGCTGCGGGTGGCGCCGCTGGGTCAGCAGCGCTCTCGTTCTGCGCGCCGGCTGTGGATGCGAATGCGATGGACATCGCGAAGGCGCCGCTCATTAAAGACCGTTTCATGGACAACTCCTGCAATCAAGGAAAGGCGGTAGTGAGAAAGTGAAATGACTCCAAGTCGTCGAAAGTCGAATGGCATTGTCGATGGTAGAAGCGTGGTTGAGTCGCGACCTCGTTGGCGTACTTCGCGTCGCTTACCCACACAAAACACGTTGTTTCCGTGCGATTTTCCCGCGTTCCACTGTTCACGAACCTGTTGGCATCTTTGATGCCAAACCATTCGGCTTAGCGAGGGCTTGCACGACACTGCGCGAAGCTCATCCGCGCTGACACGATTGCGACCAGGCGGGCCGAATGGCACTTCTTTTGCAACAGTAGTTCTGCGGAGTTAAGAGCATCATGTCGGCCAAGTGAACTCTCTCAAGTCCACGAAGGTCGAAGCAAATTCAACGAGGAGGCAAAAATGAGATATTTACTGGGAATGCTCGTGCTGGGGAGTGTGCTGGCGGCCGCTCCCGCCGCTTCCGCTCAAGTCGAAACGCAGCGTGAAGATCGTATTGAAGACCGCGCTGATCGCGTGGAAGATCGGATCGACGACCGAGCCGATCGCGCACGCGACGATCAATGGCGCTATCGCCGTCAAAACGGCAAGTGGTGGTATTGGACGCCGAGCCGCACTTGGGTGGTTTGGAGTGGCGGTCAATGGGTGCCATACAGCGGCCGCGCGACAGTGCGATACGCCACGCCGCAGTACCGTTCGAACTACTACCGCAATGGTTATCCGGACCGGTACTACGGCGATCGCGACGGTTACCGATATCGCGGGGGCTATCGTGCTGGATACGGATCGGGCTACCCCTACCGTTACAGTACCGGTTATCGAGGCTACGGCGGCTATGGCCGTGGCGTCTACATCGGTCCGCGCGGGGCTGGCATTCGTTTCTAGCCGATGGGCGGCTTCGCGAGAGTCTTGGCTCGGTCGTCGATTCACGTTAATCGACGGCCGGGCTTTTTTGTTCGCGTTGCAAAAAGGAAAGGCTCGACCAACGGATGAATACTGCACTGTTGCTAGTCGACGTGATCAACGACCTCGTATTCCCCGAAGGAGAGCAACTGCTCGCGGCGGCGCTGCCGATGGCGAAGAGTATCAACAGACTGAAGGCGGCAGCCACGCGACGCGAAATCCCCATCATCTATGTCAATGACAATTTCGGTCATTGGCGTTCCGACTTCCGGGCCCAGGTCGAGCACTGCCTCCACGATAACGTGCCGGGCAGAGCAGTCGCGAAGAACGTCACGCCAGGAAAGGACGACTACTTCGTTCTCAAGCCCATGCACTCCGGCTTCTACGGCACGGCGTTGGAACTGCTTTTGCGTCATCTCGACGTGCGTCGACTGATTCTTTGCGGCACGGCGACGAACATCTGCGTATTTTTCACGGCCAGCGACGCCTACATGCGCGGCTTCGAGCTCTGGATTCCGGCGGATTGCGTCGCGGCGAATTCGGAGCAGCTGTCGACGGAGGCATTGAGTGTGATGCAAACGGTGCTCAAGGCGGATGTCCGCTCCAGCATGGAGCGCGGGCTTGACGACTGGGACGACCCGACCTCTGGGACTGTGAAGCACGATCGATTGCTCAAAGAGTCGTAGCGATTGCTTT
>JAWXBP010000324.1 GCA_034440135.1 Planctomycetia bacterium | reverse complement strand
CCCTCACCGAAGCCGAGGACTCCAAAGACGAAATTGTTTCGGCTTTGGTCGCCGGTCCGGAAAGGCTGACGGCCCCACAGATGACAAATCGAATTGATGCTCCAGGTCACATGATGGACCAGAAATATCCGCGCCAAGCCGCCCCAAAGCAGGCCGGACAGTGCTCCCATCCAGGTTCCCGTCAGCAGTCCGCCCAGTGCCGCTGGAATCAGCAAGCCGAGCGTCACCCACAAGGCGAAAAGCCTGTCGGCCATGCGCAACAGGCGGCTTTGCTGGAGATCTTTGACGTAGTGGGGTAGATTCGGCGGGTCGGGCTTGAAGAACCAGCCTACATGCGCATGCCAGAGGCCCTGCAACATTCCCAGAAAATCATCGCCTTGCTCGTGCGGCGAATGGGGGTCTCCGTGCATGTCGCTGTGTTGGTGGTGACGTCGATGTATGGCGACCCATTTTAGCAGCGGGCCCTCCACGGCCATCGACCCGAGGACGGCCAATCCAAACTTGGCCACGCGATTGGCTTCAAAGGCGCGGTGGGTAAACAGTCGGTGGTAGCCTACGGTGATTCCTACGGCCGTCAGCATATACATACCCAACAAGAGGCCGCAATCGACCCACTGGAAGCCCCGGCCCCACAGGGAAGCCACGACGGCCACGAAACCAAGAAACGGCAGGATGACCACCGCGAGATTTAGCAACCGCACGCTCGTAGAGATCGTCTGTTGCGGGCGAAGGTCGGTTTCAACTTCGGTTGTTGCAGCCTGGGTGTAAAGCATCGACCATCTCTAACTCCATGTGAAATCTAGGGGATATCCGTTTCAAAGGTGCTTCAGCCTCATGGCGATACGATCCTCGACTCCGTCCGACCGGCTCGCTCGCGTCTTCTGACTTAAATGCTTGCGAACAGCCGTGGTCACTCGCCAAATTGAGTCTTGGTGCTGGCCGGCGCAATGGCCAGCCGCACGAAAGGCCATTGCGCGGCGTATATATGGCGCCGGCAACTATCCACGTCCGCGGCGGCTCCAGTAATAGCCGCCACCCCCGCCGAACAGAAGAAACAACACAACGATCAAAATGATTAGCGTAGTAGTGTCCATTTTCTTTCCATTTCTTTAGTTGAACCAAGCCGGCTTCGGACACTCCGCGCACCGGCTACCCAGTCACAATGCGACGAAGCTTCAGTCGCGCACTTTCTTCACCGCTTGCCCCACCTTATCGACGGCCTTCTTGGCCACTTGCTTGATCTTGCCGACCGCCTGGTCAGTCTTGCCGTCTGCGCGAAGCTTGTCGCTGCCGGTCAATACGCCTGCGGCTTCCTTAATTCGGCCTTTTGCCACGTCTGTCTTGCCACCCATGACGGTGACTCCTATTGTTCGGGGTTGTTGAGAAAATCGAGCGCAAAAAAAAAAACGACGTGTCCGAACATCCTGAGGTATTCGAGCACGTCGGTTTACTCGTTAACTGGCCTCCCGGCACGGCCGGGATGCCCTCTATGTAGTCATCCGACGAATCAACTTTATTAGAGCGGAGTCAAAACCCCATCCCAGTGTTATTATAATGCACTGCGTGGGAAATGCCAGCCGATTGCCGGCTCGCGGCGGCTCCGGCATCTTTAAGGGCGTCTGCACTGACTCCGTCAGTCGTTTCAAAACCGTCCGCCGCGATGACCGCGACGCGAAAAACCGGATACGTCGAGCCTTGGATTGTTCCCGGGCGTCTACTGGCTCGTCTTCCGCTTGATCGGTAGCTTGTCGATCTTCGCAGCCAGGATGAAATCATTATCCGACAACCCTCCGATCGCATGCGTCGAAAGCTCGATCCACACGTTGCGGAAGCCTTCAAGGTGCAGGTCGGGATGATGACCTTCTTTCTCGGCGAGTCGGCCCACTCGATCAAAGTACTCCAGCCCGGCAGTGAAGTTCTTCACAACCCAGTCTTTGCGAATCCGCTCACCGGCGTGCGTAATCCGCCAGCCCGGAAGTTTTTCTAGCTGCGCTTCGGCTGCGGCCCTTTTGACCTTCGCCACGTCTCCCTCGCAGGGCGAGCATTGTTTATGCACCAATTCCTTCAAAGTCTGAACTGTCATGGCGTGGTCCTTTCGTGCTCAGAGAAATAGAGTCGCACTCGGACGCGCCTTTATCATTCGCCGACTCGGTTGTTGGCTCGGCCAAAATGGTCGCTGCCTGCGCCAGCTTCAACTCAGGTGTGAATGTTGAACTTTCGCTACGACAAGAGTTTGTCCGCCCCGGTAGCTGCTAAGGCAGCGGCATCAACTTTCGCCGGAGTGTTTGGCGCCAGCAGGAAGACCTGCACCGTGGTGCCAGTGGTGAAGGCATGCACAATGGACCCGGACGTCGGCTCGACTTCCGCCGCCGCTTCACGAACCTGCCTTCCGGTGATACGGTTGATTTCCTGCCGAAGCGATTCGGAAGAAGTCGCAAAGAGTTGCCGGTGAAACTCCTGCAACCGAACCGCACCACCTGCACTCTTGGCCATTTCCTTTTCCGCGGCCGTCAAAGCTTCGTGCAGCGTGATGACCAGCGTGTCTTCGCTCAGAACCACGCTCACTGCCGTCGGCGTGTGGCCCGTACTCTTATGCTGAAATTCGCAAATCGCGTGGGCAATCTGCTCGGCGATTGTTCCGGTCTGCTGGTCCTCACAATCGTTGCATTCGACGGTTGTTGAATTCTTGTCCATCGAGTAAGTCTCCTGGAAATGTGAGCGTTGCTGCTGCCACCAGCAATAAAAAAAGCCGACGTGTCGGAACACCCGCAGGTATTCCATCACGTCGGCTTACTCTTTAACGGGCCTCCCAGTTTGACCGGGGTGCCCTTCAGTTAGTCATCCGATAGATTCTGCCTCAATTGTACGACTAGCCGAAACAATTGCAAACGGAATTAGCCCGCTTTTGGCGGTTGCGCTGGTAAAAATCATCGAAAACCTCGACGAGTCGAGAGTTGTCGTCATGGGGTAATGGATCGCCGATACAGCTAGTCAAACGCACTTCGCGCAGATGAGCTTCGTTCAATAGTACGTCCGATCAAAGGCTCGTCTCCCAATAAATTCGAACGACACGGCAGTCGTAGCGTGAACCGCGCATACAAACTGTCATGCCGACAGGTCGACGGACAGAACCATTTCCTTACCGCAGGAATTGGAAACGTCGCTGGCCTCATCGTTCCTTTTCTGCCCCCGCGCAGTGGAACGAGGCTATTCTGTCTTCGCTTCCAGGTAGTAACAGGGTGGCT
>JAWXBP010000323.1 GCA_034440135.1 Planctomycetia bacterium | reverse complement strand
GATCAGCGGTTCCTGCGACATCACCATGGTGTCGCCGAAATCGCCGTTTTGGAAAAGATCAGCTTCCCGACAAAATCATCCCGGGGTGTGAACGGTTACGATGGCGACACTCTCCAGTCCGTTCGTGGCGATGTTCACTACATGCCCGTGATACGACAGGTAGCGTTGGGCGACTTCCAGAAACACCTCATCTCCGTCAGCAATTAACACTCGCATACTACGCTCCTTTTTCGTAACGGCGTCGTGGCCGCGTGCCGTAGGGGCGTTCGGCCATTTTCATGCCGGGGAATCCGCTGTCCCATGCGGACATCGGACTCGACTAAGCCGGCGACAGGGATTATGGGACACAGGCCGGCATTCCGTAATCGAAGCACAAGCCAGTCGCGAATAGCGGATTCCGCCATGCCCCTTGGAGTGCGGAATCGCTAGAATCTCGGATTGTGAGCGCAAACCGGCGCGTAGCGTTCTGCTGCAATTGCAGCCAGTTCGGGCATCAATGTGAAAATAGAAGAACAGCAACCGCCCCGATTACTTGAAGAATCCGAGTGTCGCTACCGCTGCCTGCGTGCTGCGGTGGCCGATTATCACTACCACGTCCGGGTCGAGGGTGGGCGGGTGGTGCAAAAGATCCACGGAGCGAACTGCGAAGTAGTCACCGGATACACGCCGGATGAGTTTGCCGCCAATCCGTTGTTGTGGATTGAAACCGTTTCGGGGGATGACCGTTCCGTCATCGAGCGTCAGTCGGCCGCGGTTCTTTTGGGTCAGCAGGCGCCGGCGGTTGAATACCGCATCCGGCGCAAGGACGGCCAAATCCGTTGGATTCAGAAGACAGTCGTTCCGTACCACGATGCCCAAGGTCGTG
The DNA here is from genome assembly GCA_034440135.1 of Planctomycetia bacterium. Taxonomy (NCBI): domain Bacteria; kingdom Pseudomonadati; phylum Planctomycetota; class Planctomycetia; species Planctomycetia bacterium. The sequence continues at coordinate 3,144 of JAWXBP010000323.1, read as the reverse complement.
TGATCGCCTACGACAGCCTTCTCCGCGATATCACGGAAGGCAAACAGGCTCAGGAATTGCTCCGGGAAAGCGAAGAGCGCTTTCGGCTGCTTTTCGAGGACGACCTCACGGGGGGGTATCTCGCCGCGCCGGATGGAACGATTCTGCTTTGCAACCAAGCCTTCGTGGAGATTTTCGGCTTCAGCAGTCGGGAAGAGGCTGTTGGCAGCAGCCTGACGGACCTCTATGTCGCTCCCCTGTCGTGGCCACGCTTTATCCAACTCCTCTCGGACAACAAAACCTTAGAGCGATACGAACGGACCGGCCGACACAGCGACGGGACGATCCGCCATGTCATCGAAACCGTACTGGGAACCTTCGACGCAGACGGCGTACTCCTGCGAATCAAGGGATATGTTTTCGACGACACAACTTCCAAACTGGCCGCGGCAAGGATGCAGCGGCGCAATGCAGAACTGGAAGAGGTCGTCTCGCACCGCACGCAAGCCTTGCGTGAGAAGCACGAACATCTCGAAGCCATCTGGAATTCCGCGTTTGACGCGATCATCACGATTGACAGCCAGGGCCGGATCGAGACCGCCAATCGGGCTGCCGAGAAGATGTTCGGCTACTCCAATGCCGAGATGATCGGTCAGAACGTCAAAATGCTGATGCCGTCGCCGTTCCGGGAAGCACACGACAACTACCTCCGGTATTATCGCGAAACGAGCCGGGCGAGGATTCTCAACGTTCCTCGCGAACTCGTCGCTGTTCGTAAAGATGGCTCGACGTTTCCGATCGACTTGTCGGTAACCCAAGTCGACCACTCCGGATACTTTACCGGGATCATCCGCGACATCTCGGAATGCAAGGAATTGCAGAAACATGTTCTAGAAATTGCCGCCGAGGAAAAACGCCGCATCGGCCTGGAACTTCATGACGGCATCGGGCAAGAGCTGACTGGCCTCTCGTTGGTTGCGGGAACGTTGCTCAAGCTCATGACAGGCGTGCCGGGGACGGAAACTGATGGCCAAGTCGTGCGGCAACTCGACGAAGTCGGCTTTACGCGGATGCATGCCATCGTCCAAAAGCTCAATCAGAGACTTTCCGAGACGAATCGGCACGTGCAACAGCTCTCTCACGGGATCATGCCGGTTCAAATTGATGCCGAGGCGTTGCGGTCGGCGCTGGATGAGCTTGCCGCATCAACCAACACCGCAGCGGTCAGTTGCCGTTTCGATTATCCCGGGCCGGTCATGCCGCTGAATAACACCGCGGCTACGCACCTGTACCGCATCGCCCAGGAAGCGGTGAACAACGCACTTCGGCACAGCCAAGCCGACGACATTTGCATTTCGCTACGGCAGAATGAAAGCGAGATTATCTTGGAAGTGAGTGACAATGGCCTGGGCATCGACGCGCCCGACGGCGGTGTCGCCACCACTCGCAAAAACCGCGGCATGGGGTTGCGCACCATGCAGTACCGCGCCGGGATGATTGGTGGCACGTTGCATGTCGAACGCCGCGAGGCGGGTGGAACATTGGTGAGATGTGTGTCACTTTACGGGGGGGAAATCGGTGGTGAATAAAAGCCATTCGCCCGTGAAAATACTGATTGTCGATGACCACCCGTCGGTTCGTGAAGGGCTGGCGTTGCGTATTTCCCTCCATTCAGACCTGGAAGTGTGCGGCGAAGCGGACTCCGAAGACCAGGCACTCTCACTTGTGAAGCAAACCGGCCCCGACCTGGTCCTCGTTGATATCTCCCTCAAGAGCGGCCACGGCATCGAACTGATCAAGCGCATCAGGTCTCTCTATCCCGCCGTCAAAATGCTGGTCATCTCCGGCTTTCAGGAGTCTCTTTATGCTGAGCGTGCTTTCCGGGCCGGCGCACTTGGATATCTCAATAAACAGGAATCCAATGAGAAGATGATCGAAGCCATCCGTACCGTGCTCGCCGGTGAACGCTTCCTAAGTCCGGAGATCAGTCGTCGGCTCGTCAACCAAGCCCTCGGCGCGTCCGACAAAACCAAAACCCCGATCGAATATCTTACCGACCGTGAACTCGAGATCTTTCGCATGATCGGGGAAGGCTTAAAGACCAGTGCCATTGCCGAACGGCTTTTCCTCAGCACACACACCATCGACACGCATCGCGAAAACATCAAACGCAAGCTCGCCGTCAACAACGCCGCCGAGCTATCCCGCGCCTCCGTCCAATGGCTGTTGGAGAACGGCTGAGCCAATAAGGTCGTACAAGTCTGAGGATCGTCGCTCCGGTCGTGCTCGTGACGGGAGAGCCAAACGTGGCGGCGGGGACGCGGCCGTCGGCGACGAGCCGCGACCCGCCGCCGCCGCGTCAGGACTTGACCTGGATCTTACGGGCCTTGGCTTCGGGCGTCTTCGGCAAGGCGACGGTCAGAGTGCCGTCCTTGTACTGCGCGTCGACCTTACCCTCGTCGATCGAGCACGGCAGGGTCACGGTCCGCGAGAACGAACCGCTCGATCGCTCGACGCGATGATAGGTGCGGTCCTTCTCTTCCTTCTCTTCTTCGCGCTTGCCGGTGATCGTCAGCAGGTTGCCGTTGATCTGGATGTCGAGATCGGCGGCCTTGACGCCCGGGACGTCCATCCGGACTTGAACGGCTTCGGGCGTCTCCGACAGGTCCAGCGATGGCACCGAAGCGCCGAACCAGGAATCGTCGTTTTCGGGCAGAAAGTTCGACATCCAGTCGCGCATTTCGCGACGTAATTGGCCCAACGGGCTTCGCCAGGCGCTCAGGCCATTGGTGCGGGGGGCGGGAAGGGTCGACTGGTTACTCATGGCACTCTCCTTTTGGAAAAAGTGGCGATTGTCGACGGCTCTGTGGCCGAGGCGCTCGCCGGGGAAGAAAATGACTTCGGTCGATTGGGACGCACGGGGTCAACCGCAACGGGCGAAGCGAACGAGGTCGTCGCTCTTGACGGCGCCGACGGGCCAGATTTCCGACGGTACAGGATCTCCGACGAGTTGACGCAAAAGGGCCAACCGGCGGCGGCAGCCGAGGCTTGTTCGACGACGTCGCTCGCCGTCGCTCCAAGTGCTGCGGATGACTCGGGCTTGGTCGAGATACGATTCCGATTTGCTTTGCACGGCGATCGACATGGCGGCGTTCCTTCGACGAG
>JAWXBP010000322.1 GCA_034440135.1 Planctomycetia bacterium | reverse complement strand
GGGAAGAGGAGGCGTTTTCTCGGCCAGGCCTTAGAATGGTCGGCCGGCCCGTTTTCCGGGTCTTTTTCCGATCGTGTCGTAACTGTTCCGTTTCCCGACGGACTCGTCGCGGCGAGGACTCGACCATGATTTGGCTCTGTCTGGCGTGCACACTCCTTCCCCCACAGCCCGGTGTCGGAATCGCCGACGATCAGACCCAGATTGAAGGCCAGTGGCGGATGGAATCGGTCCAAGAGGGGGGCGTGGCGGTAGACCTGGCGACTGCGCCGGACACCTGGACGATCACCAACGGCGTGATGACGATCGGCCGAAACGGCATGCTGGGGACGACGGACCTGCGGATTACGCTCAACCAAAGAACGAGTCCCAAGCAGTTCGACGTGGTCTACGTCGGCGAGGACGCCGGCGTGAAAGCCAGGTACCAAGGGGGAGTCCACGGCATCTACAAGCTCGACGGCCTGCGGTTCACCCGCTGCTTCGTGTACGGCAATCTCCCTCGTCCGACGTCGTTCGTCCCGCCGCCAGGAACCAGGGTGCGACTGCACATCTTGAAACGACCGGAAAAGGAAAAGCCCCCGCTCCCGAAATGACGAGGGCAGTGTTCCGGAGCCGCGGAGCGGCGCCACTCCATTAGCCAGTGGGAGCAACTGAGGACGCCGAGCGATAGCGAGGATGAAGTCCGAAGGCGGTAGTCCTTCCCTCTGGACCGAAGGCCGCCGTACTCGAGCCAACCCCTAGAATCGAAAACAAGAAGAATCTCTCCGGAGCCCCGGCGCGGGAGCAACTGAGGCCGCCGAGCGATGAGCGAGGGGAAAGGCCGAAGGCGGTAGCCGAACAACGCAACGCCTCGATTCCGTCCCAAAGTTGAGAAGCTAAGGCTGGGGCACTCCGGAAATCACACCTGCCTGGGCAACAAATTCTGACAATGCGCAATCTAATTCCGATCTAACAACCTCGCCTCCCAGAAAGGTTTTCATCACCCACCGTTGCTCGATCCCCCCTCCGTCATCTCACGGTGCGCGAACTCGCCCGCGTTATCGGCTCGTCAGCCGCCACATTCGACCAGCCTTTTGCTGATCGCTTTGCGCACGGATTCGGAGGCCGGCTTTCGGCTTTGGAATCTTTGACTTGGACCTTGCCGCCCTAGAATCGGTGGCCGTCACCTTTTCTGGTTTTCATCGACCCCAGAATTGCGGTAATGCCTTACCGCACTGCAAGCGATTGAGTCACTTTCGGTCACGGCGGCGGAGTTCGCATCAATGGCACAACAACTTCCGAGAGTGCGCCCGTCTCAGTACGACGGGACGCAGTTCGTGGTCTACGTCGACCTGCCGCCGCGCACTTGGACTACCGCCGATCTCCATCAGCACGTGTACGGGGTCCGGCTCAACGAGACCTTGGACGTCCGCTGCAAGAGGCGGCCGGCCATCAACTGAGTCATATCGAGTTCCTGGAGCTGATCCTCCAGGACGAACTATTGGTCCGCGACGGGCGGCAGATCGCTCGCCGCGTGAAGGCGGCCCAGTTCCGCGATCTGAAAGCGCTCGACAACTTCGACTGGTCGTTCAACCGTCGATCCCGCGCAAACAACTCTTCGACTTGGCCACTTGTCGCTTCGTCCGCGAGGCTCGCGACGTGTTGTTCCTCGGGCCGCCCGGCACGGGCAAGTCGTTCTTTGCTCAAGCAATCGGCAATCTGGCGATCAAGCAGGGCCTGATCGTGCCCTACCGCTCGATCTTCGACGTCGTCCGCGACTTCCTGCTCGACGAAGCGGTCGCCGGCCAAGAGAAAGTCCTGGCCCGCTACCTCAAGCCCGATCTGTTGATCATCGATGACATGGGAATGAAGAACCTGCCTCGCCAGATCGGCGAGGTGCTGTTCGAGATCATCATGCGGCGGTACGAGACCAAGAACACGATGATGACCAGCAACAGGCCGCTGGAGGACTGGGGCAAGCTGATCGGCGACGTGCCCAGCGCCACGGCCATTCTCGACCGCTTCCTGCATCACGCCGCGATCATCCAGATCACCGGCAAAAGCTACCGTCTGCGAAATCTGGCGGCAGCCGAAAACATCGGCGCAGAAGATTCAAACCGGCCAACCTGCCGACCGGGTCGAATGCGAAAAGGAAGCCCAAAGGCGGCTCGGAAAAGCCCGCCGAAGAATAGGTCGGTGCTTGCGAATCGTGACAATTCGAGCGATTATTCAACCTCATAACCCGGCCGACCAAACCTGGTGGGGGGCGCGCTGACGAGTGGCCGGTTTTAAGCTGCTAAATGACAGCGCCAGCCCTGAGTCTCACCCGAAACATCGGCTTCAATACGCCGCGGGGCTGTCACGCCGAGCAAAAGCGGCACGGCCACAAAAATCATCTATGTTTGCCATAGACGACGTGCGAGAATCATGACTCCAGCAGATTGCCGTCAGCCGTTTGTGTAGCTTGTCATCGTTGCCGACGGGCTTCGCAAGCGAAAATTGTCGTGCAATATACGAAGCTGACTTTCAGACGTCCCGGGTGATCAGACGCGTGGCAGATCGACCTCGAATATTCTCGCGGGCTACACGTCATCCCCACATTTCACCTTGCATCGCAGCGCTAGCTCGACACTTGCGATTCCCAGTGCCGCACGCGACTGTTGATGAAGAATGGCCTACGACGAAAGCTATGCGAGGTTTAGTGAGTCCTCCGGCATCCGACATTTTCAGACGCGTTACACGATTCGATCTAAAAAGGACCTAACATGGCTCGTAGATCGTTTACGCCGGAAGAGTTGGATGCACTGTTCTCTTGTCCGGATTTTGTCCAGCGATCAATGGCGTCGGAGTCGGAGGATCCAACCGAACTGTTTCTGGACGCCTCCGAGCAACAAGTGGAAGAATGGCTCAGAGTCGGATTTGAAATGAAACGACGTATGAACGACGATCTGGATCGGACACGTGAGCAACAAAACGTTAAATGTCAGGCTTCCGGTCTATCCGACAAGAAGCGATGGTGGCAATTCTGGAAGTGACAATATGCTCCTCGCAAGAGATCGAGTTAATCAATTAATCAATTGGCGTGGCAGGGAGCTCGCGTGCGAGAACTTACTTCCAGAATCTCCACCATGACTTCTTCTTCGACATCGGAGCCTCGCCAATTCCGTATCTGCTGAGCACACCTTCCGACAGTTGACCGAGCTTCGCAAGAACATCTTTCTTTGAATAGCCCCTGAGAGTGAGAAGATACCCATATTTTTCCAGTGCCGTCGTGCAACCTGGATGACTCTTGCCGGAAAGCGTTAGGCGAAGCAAGATTTCCGCCTGACGCAGCATCAGCACTTCCGCTTCCTTGTATTGTTTCTGATTCGCCAGAAGCATCGCCAGTTTGTTGAGAGCAGGGGCAAGGGACGGGGCGTCGGAGCCAAACGCTACTTCCTCGATTGCCAGCGCGCGGCGCAATATCCGCTCCGCCTCCTGCGGCCGGCAGGTCTTCTCCATCAAGCCGGCCATATTGTTTAGATATGCGACGACATTTAGGTGGTCTGGGCCGTGGCATCCTTCGGCGATCTTCAGTGCCCGATGCATCATCGGCTCTGCTTCTTCAGTACGTTCCGCGCTAATCAGCAACTGCGCCAGGTTGTTCAATTGCCTAGCAACGTCGGGGTGGTTCGGTCCGACGCTCTTCTCTAGGACTCTTAGTGCCCGGCGAATCAGTGGCTCGGCTTCGACGGTGCGATTGTTTTCTTGCAATAGCGTCGCTAGATTACCGAGCGAGGCGGCGACATTGGGATGTTCCATTCCAAAGCTGCGCTCGTTAATGTCAATCGCCCGACGCATTACTAGTTCGGCTTCGTCGACTCGGCCAGTCTTTTGAATTAAGGCGCCTAGGTTGTCGAGACAACATGCGACGTCGGGATGCTCCGACCCCAACCCCTTCTCAAGAGTTTCCAGCGCCCGGCGTGCCATCTGCTCGCCTTCATCTATGCGTTGCGTGCTCCCGAGTATTTCGGCGAGATTGCATATCCGGATAGCAACTGTTGGGTGATCCGGCCCCCGACTTCGTTCATCGATCAGCAATGCTCGTCGGACCAACGACTCCGCTTCGGATGTGCGGCTCGTTGCAAGCAAAACTCCCGCCAAGTTGCTGAGGCGCGTTGCGACAGTCGGATGCTCTGAGCCAAAGCACTCCTCGTCGATCTTCAGAGCTTTTCGGAGCAGTGATTCGGCTTCTTCAAACCGGCCTAGCGATTTCATCAAGCAGGCAAGATTGTTCACGCTGGCGGAATAACGGGGATGCTTTACCCCATAAATGCGTTCAGCAAGGCCCAGTGCCTCGCGATATCGTACATCAGCCTCCTCATAGCGTCCGGCTGTCAGCAGAATGCCCGAATAATTATTGAGCACGCACTGATAGATGTCGCTTTCTTGTCCGAGCTTGTTTCGCGCAGTTTTCAACGCTCTACGCGTCAGCTGCTCGGCTTCGGAAAGTCGGTTGGTGACCTTCAGCAAGTGTGCGAGATTATTCAGGGGGGAAAGAACTTCCTTGCTTTGCGGGCCAAAGCATTCCTCCTGGATGACAAGAGCGCGTCGTGCGAGCGTCACCGCTTCATCAAGCTGACTTGTAGTCGTCAAGAAGTTCGCTAGATTATTCATCGCACTCGCCAGCGCGGACCGATCCGATCCCGCTATTGATTCCTGTATGGCCATCAAGCGACGGAAGTGACGCTCGGCACCAGCGTAGTCCCCTTGCCTTTCCAGCAAGTACGCCAAGGTGGTCCGGATCGCGAGTGTGTTGTGATGCTCCGGTCCTCGAATCTGTTCCCAGGCGGCCAGAGACCGCTCTGTCAGCGGCTGTGCGGCCGAAAAGAGCCCGTTGTCCGACAAGAACCGGCCCACCATGCCGAGAAAATAGGCGCAGTATTCGTCCCCTTCGAGAGTCATTGGACCTTGCTCGTAGTGCGTCACATGGCGATCAGCCGTCTTCAAGTAACACTCCGCCATGTCGCGGTTCAGTCGTCTCAATGGCTGCCAATAAGCCGTTAGCTCCCACTTGGACTGTGCGTTGTAGAGTGCTAAGAACAGAGGTACGTCGGTGAGACACCCTTCAAGGCGATTCCAAAGCGAGTCACCGTCGATGCCGCGTATCGTTGCAGCGGCATGGCGCTGATACGGCCATTCCGCCGCTTTTCGCTGGCTCATATCCTGTTGGTGTAGGTGTTGCTCGAAGTACTTGGCCATCGCCACGTGGGCGGCTACCCGTGATTCTTGAGAACTAAGGAATTCGGTGTCGACTGCTTGCCGCAGAAAATCGTGGCCGAAGGCGAACAGGCCCGAGCGTTGACTGAGGTGGGGTTCCAAGGCCAAGAACAACGGCGACCAATGGGCCCGCGGGAGCGGCGAGTAGCCGGTTCCCAACAAATCGAGCCATTCGCCTTCCGACAGCCCCTGACGCGCCGCCCACAAATGCATCAGAGCGCGGCGGACGAGGCCAGGTTTCCCCGGTTCGCGGGGCTGGTCCTGACGGTCGAAATCTTCCTGCCAGCGAATGAGCACGCGCTGGAAAAGGGCCTGGGGAGTGTCGGCTTCCAGATAATGGGCAACGCGCGCGGGAAGTTTCTCGAAACTGCCGAACTGGCGTAGCTCTTCCAGTAGTGTACGGAGGAAGAGCGGGTTTTCGCAGCCGGGCGCCGCGACCAATTGCCACCTCAGCGTTGTATCGAGCGGACGCCCTTCGACGTCGACATGACGGGAATGGATGCGGAAATATTCGCCGACCATGGCGTCGATCTCGGACCGGTCTGCCAACAGCAGGTGGTGTTCGTTCCAACCGCGCTCGCGGAGGGCATCGAGCGCCGGACCGGGGAGCGACGAGGCAAGCACCGTGACGTGCGGCGGAAAGCTGCTCGGCAAGAAGTTCAACCGCCGTTCGACGTCGGTCCCTTGCACTTGATTGAGCCCGTCGAGGACAAGCACGATCCGCCTTTTGCCGATCGCCTTCGCCAGCCAGTGCGGGAGCGCCTCTCGTAGTTTGTCGGAGCCGACCGGAATCTCGTCGGGAACGTCGAATCGCTGTTTCAACTCGCCCAGCAAGCGACTCACGAAACCGTCGGGCGAGGTGCTGGAGGGGGACGCGCCGAAGTAATGCTGGAAGAGAAAATCATCCGGATGGTTCTGGGCCCAATCGTGGGCCCAGGCTGCGAACAGCACCGTCTTGCCGCAGCCGCTGTCGCCCGTGACAACTAGCCCTTTCCCTTGACGATCCGTCCGCTCGGCGAAGGCCCGTAGAGCTTCCTGATGCTGTGGACGATCAATACAGGCGAACAATTTGTTTCTGGCATGGGCATCGTGTCCTAGACGCTCTTGTGCCAACGGATCGAGAACTTCAGCTTCCGGATAGAGGCGATTGATGAGTGCGGTAAAGTCATCAAGAATCCAGCCCGCGACGGTTTGTGGGTCGGCATAATCGACCTGGCATATGCAGGTGCCGTTATCCTGCGCGGTCAGGATTCTTTTTTTCAAAGCGGCGAGCTTGGTCTTGGCTTCGTCATTCTCGCTTTGGTAATCGTCCGGGTTCACTTCGGGGGGGAGGCGCGTGAGGTAGGACGGATCGCGAAAGTAGAAATAGGCATGACCATCCATCGAGGGATCGCGTAGCACGCCGTGCAAAATTTCCAGTTCGGTGACCGATGTGTGGTCTAGAAGATGCTCACGCAACCACGGTTGCCGTGCGATTAACTCGGGCTGAGTTTCATGGGAAGTCCAACCGTAGCGCTCGCCGAGCAGACCGATAAAGTACGGCCGACTGCGTTCGATCTCGGCCAAGCACAACGGGAGCACCTGCCCCTCTTGAGCTTGTTCTTCGGTAATGCCCCAGCGGAGGTCGACCTCGGTGAACGTGACGAACCGCCGCGCACAGAGTCGCCGCAGCGCCGGAAAGACTTCTTTGACCAACAGATCGCGTTCCTGCATCATGTCGCGGAACGTGGAGGAGACGAATACCCGGATGACGCGGTCGGTCGTGGATAGTGGCATGGTGAGGCTTACTGCGCAGATTGCCTGTCGGCCGCATGCGGAAGTCGTCGCGGCAGACTGACGGACAAAGTTTAGACTTCGCCCCGGCGCGGTTCAACGATTTGCGTTCAGCCCGCGGTCGCGACCGGCCGTTTGATACTCGTAGTCCCCAATCCGTCCCCAAACGCTGTCGGCCCACGCCAAGCAATTCGGTCGCACGAGGAATCGGTCGTTGTCTGATCGGAGGGAGAATGGTCGAAGAAAAGAAGAGAAGGTCAGAAGAGAGTGGTCGCTCGGGGACTCGAACCCTGCAGCCTTTCGGCACAAGATCCTAAACGTTGCATGTCATCGGATCATCGAATTCTGGTCCCGCTCTGGTACCGGCCCAACCGCGCGAATTACCCCGTCGCAACCTCGTTGCTTGGCTGGGCGTCATCGGGCTCAGGCGATTGGCTCGACGCTCGGAGTTTCGCAACTGCTCGGATTCAGCCGGTGCGAAGCAGAATGCAACGTCTTCGCGAACAAGGTACGGAGTGAGAAGCTGCTGACCTTTCGGACCGATATAGATTACTCGCTCGCGTCCATGGTGCTCAGTTTTGTGTGACTGCGGGCGGTAAGCCCAGACGTCACTAGAGCGGTCGACATTGCAGGGCCGCATCGAGCGGCAGGTTCAAGAACCAAACGCGACGCCGTAGTGCGCCAGGTGTTGTGTAATCACTTCGCGAGGCGTCCGATAAGCGAGTCGTTTTCGCGGACGATCGTTGAGCAGTTTCTCGACGGCGGCCACCGCGCGATGGCTTTCCGCCGCCAGATCGGTTCCCTTGGGGTAGGACTGCCGGACCAAGCCGTTGGTGTTCTCGTTGGTGCCGCGCTGCCAGGCGGCATAGGGCCTGGCGAAGTAGATGTTCACGCCGGCGGCTTGGGCCAGTCTTTCATGCTGGGCGAATTCACTACCGTTGTCAAATGTGGCCGTGCGGCGCAGCAGCGGATCGAGCCGCTTCAGCTTGAGCGTCAGGGCGTCGCACACGGTGCGCGACTTGAGATTGTCGACCCGCTTGAGCAAGGTGTAGCCGCTTTTACGTTCGACCAGCGACACCAAGCCGCCGCGACGATCCCGGCCGACGATCGTGTCTCCCTCCCAGTCGCCGTAACGCTGCCTCGTGTCGACGACGTGGGGTCGACCGTCGATCGAGACGGCGCCGCGTAAACGCCCTTCAGGCCGTCTGCGGCGAGGCTTGCCGAACCGGAGACAGCCCCGCCATTCGGGATGCCGCTCGCGCTTCTGTCGGTCGATCCAGGTGTAGATCGTCTGCCGGGAGATTCGACGCTTGGGATCCCGCGGAAAGTCCATTTCGGAACGGCCGGCGATCTGATCGGGCGACCATTGTTGCCGCAGACGTTCTTGCACGTATTTCAGCGTCTGGGCGTTCCGCATCTTCGGAGTTCGATTAACCCAACGACGCGTGTCGGTGCGCTGCTGCGCCTCTTGCGGATCGTAACCGCGCGAGCCCGTGTTGCGTCGCAGCTCGCGAAAGATCGTCGAGCGGTGAACGCCCAGCCGAGAGGCGATCTTCTGCTTGGAATACTTCAGTTCGAGCAACTGAGCTAGGACGGCGCGATCGGCTTCGGTAAGTTGCTGGTGCATCGCCGGGATTCCTTCCGAATGGTTCGTCCGTGAGATCGACGACTCATTCAGAACTTCCCGGCGATGTTTTTACCAAGACCACTTAAGCGTTAATCAAACGACGCATTTGGATTCGGAACCTGCCAGCAAACTTCGTCAGGTCGACATCCCCTCAGCCGCTGAAGTCGAACCATGTCCGCAACAACGGTGCGAAGAAAGGGAATCGTCGCTTCGATGACGGCGTCAGATACGGGCATCACGGGTTCGTTTTCTCGCGCAGCGGTACGACCTCGACGCAAATCGGGAACCGCGGTCAACGCTTGGTGTACGGTCACAGGGATCAACTCGTGAGCAACCGCCCATTTGAAAAGCCTGCGGATTCGATCGATGTTGTCGTTGATGTATCGCGGCTCATCCCGAGTTGGATCATCTTCGACTGCAACGCCGCGAGAGACAGGGGGCCGAAGTCGGCGGCCTGCGTTCGGCCGTACGAGTTGCAAAGCACCCGTAGCGCAACCTTTATCCCTTCTGTCGTGCCGGTTGGATGGCCATTTTTGACGTAGTACGTCGTGGCCCACTTCATGTAGCGGGCGGCGATTTCGGAGGATCGTGAGAAAATAACGGGTCGGGAGTGAATGCCACTAAGTTAGCCTGCATATGGTGCTAGCAGCGACCACGCGACCGCAATGCGTTGTGCAAGCATCGTCTTAACTTCGGGGCATTCGGGTCGGGGAGTCGATTCGTCGGGTCTTGCCGAGCTTACAAACGGAATTCGAAATTCGAGATGCGAAGAATTCCCCTCACCCCCCGGACCCTCTCCCAGATTACTGGGAGGGCGGAGTAGGTTTGGTGTGCAATGGTTCCCGGGGTTGGCGTCGAGTACGGTGGCCGTTGGCCCAGAAGGAAGGACTACCGCGTTGGGCTTGGTGGCCGCGCCCAGAGGAAGACTACCGCCCTCGATCCCACCCTCGCTCATCGGTCGACGATCACGGTTGCTCCGTCGCTCATCGCTCGGCGGCCCGCCTTGCTCCCATGGGCTAATGGAATTGTGCCCCGCTTTGCGGGCTTCAAACTCCTCGGCTCGGATTGAACGCCGTTGGCGTCTCGGAGCGCGACCAACAAAGCGCGGCTTAAAGGGAAATCAGTCCAGGCCGTCGACCAGGCTCGTTCGACCTGTCGGTTACTTCTTCAACCGCCCCAGCTCTTCGCGAATGTGGCTCTTGGCCGTTTCGCGGATCAAGGTTTGAACCGTCGCCGGCGTGGCATCGAATTCGGCGCGATCCATCCGACCGTCGCCGTTCTTGTCGTACTGGCCGAGCTGCCCTTTCGCCGTGGCGGGAATCTTGAATCCGCTGTTGAGCACCTGCTCCACGAGCGCCGCGACGATCGGCTCGTCGGCCGGCGGCGCGGTGGTTTTCGTCAGGGCGTCGATGTCGGCGATGCTCGCCCCCCCGGCGGCGCCGCCCCCAGCCGGCCGTCGCGCATTTTCACGACCTGACGCAGATCGTCCATCGTGTCGGTGATCAGCACGCAGGTGAGCAGGCAGAGCCACTCCGCGTTTCGAAGTGGGACTTCCGGGGCGTCTAAGGTTCCAAGTAGCCAGTCTCATCGTTCATCCACCAGGTCGTTCCGTACAAAGCCGTCGCGATGGAAGTAAACAGCGGGCCAGGGTGTCGCAAGGCGGAGCGAGGGGAACGCCTTCCGGCCCGGGACGGAGCGGCTATGTCGAGAAGGCGATTTGGTCGAATTGATTTGCCGTAACGCCGTTGGCGTAAGAGGCCAATACGATGCATTACCTAGGGTAGGACCGAGTACGGTCCAACCCTAGGCTATCTGCCTGTACGCCGTTGGCGTACGGGAAGACATCGCGCGGGAGCGTGATGAGTACACTACTCGACCAGCGTGCTCGGGTGGGGCGTGCGGTTTACCAGCGGAATGACGTGCGGTTGGTAGATTTGCGTGTAGGCGTGCGCCTTGCGGTGCTCGTCGACCGACGCTTGCGATTCCCAGCGTTCGACGAGGATGAACGTCGCCGGGTCGTTGTTCGATTGATAGACCTCGAACCGCAGGCAACCCGGCTCGGCCCGTGAGAGTTTGCCCTGTTCAACCAGGTGGCCCCGCACCTTGGCGACGTCGGCCGGGTCTTTGACTTGCAGGATTACATTCAGACAAATCATTGTTCTTGGTTCTTGGTTCTTAGTTCTTGGTTCTTAGTTTAGGAGGGCTTTGTTCTTCGTGCTTGGTGCTTAGCCGGCGTACTTCAGTGTTTCGGCAATGCAGGGCCAGGGTACTTTAGCACTACAGCAATACCGATGTTTCGGGTTGCGAATATCGTCTTCGCGTGTCGGCGATATCTGTTGCGCTTAGCGTGATGATTTTCGGAGTGCCGCCGCTCCGCCGCTCCGAACTCCTCGCCCAGGAACCAAGAACCAAGCACCAGGCACGGCCGCGAAGCGGCCCTAGAACTTGCGCGGCGTCACTCGGCCTTGCACGCGGCCCGGCAGGCCTTGGATCCGTAAAAAACCTTCGGCGTCGGTTTGGTTGTAAGAACCGCCCCCTTCCATCGTGGCGATTCCTTCGTCGTAGAGGCTGTTGGGGCTCGAGCGGCCGGCGAGGATGATGTTGCCCTTGTAGAGCTCGAGCGTCACTTCGCCCGTGACGGGGCGCTCTGCGTCGCGGATGAAGGCCATCAGCGCGTCCATTTTGGCGTGGTACCAGAAGCCGTAATACACCATCTCGGCGACTTCCGGCGAGAGCCGGTCGCGGAGGTGCATCAGGTCGCGGTCCATCGTCAGTTGTTCGATGTAGCGGTGGGCGTCGTACAAAATGGTCATGCCGGGCGCTTCGTACACGCCGCGGCTCTTCATGCCGACGAACCGATTTTCGACCATGTCGATTCGGCCGACGCCGTTGCGGCCGCCGATTTTGTTCAGCTCTTCGACGATGGCCAGG
>JAWXBP010000321.1 GCA_034440135.1 Planctomycetia bacterium | reverse complement strand
GCCGTTCGTCACATCATTACATGATTTGCAGTGTTTTCGAGCGCGCGAAGTTGTAGAACGCCTGAAAACTCGGGCTATTTTGGTGCGCTGGCCCTGGCCGGCTCCCTTGGGGCTTTCGGCGGCGCTTTTGGCGAGGAGGCCTTCGTAGATATCGCCTTTGACGTCGGCGTCCATCGAGGACCACTTTTCGACGTCGATCAGATCGACGATCAGCCGGCGTAGCGTGGCGGGGTTCTGGATCTCGGGCCGGGCTTTTTTGAAGATCTCGCCGAGCATGCCCGGCTTCGTGCCGAGTTCTTCGAGGATGTGGCGGTAGTGGGCTTCGAGTTCGTCGCCTTCACGCTTGAGCAGGCTTTCCCAGTTGTACTTGGCCGGCACGATCGGGGGCTTGTTGTAGGGGGGCTTCGTCTGCTCGTCGGCCATCTTGAGGAAGAGCAGGAAGGTGATCTGCTCCGTATAGCCCATGTAGGAGAGACCATCGTCGCGGAGGACGTGGGCGAAGTTCCAGGCTTTGGCGACGATTTGTTGGGAGGCGGTGCTCATTTGACTTGGGGAATATGTTCAACGCGGACGAGTGAAGGGGACATCCAAAGAAAGTCGTCGTCGCAAGTCATTAAGACGGAGTTTGTCGCTCTCGCGCTCGCAGCGATCCATAAGTCGTTCTGGCCGGTATTCTTGCCTTGACGTTGATCTTCAAAGTACAGGTCCGCGTACGCCAAGACGACTTCCGACAAACCGGCCTCAAGCCGGACAAGTTCGGAGAGCAATTCATCCAACGCCTTCTTCTTGGCGTCGCCCCACTTCCAGGTTTTTACCAGTCCGCGTATCTCCCCTTCGGAGATGGTCGAAAACAGTGGGCGTTCCATTCGTTTGTCAAGCGCGTAATTGTCTTTGAGAAATACACCGGTCAGGTCCTGACGCACCCAGTGAACAAGGATATTTGTGTCCAAGACCAACAGATCGGTGTTGGAAATGCTCACGAGAGCTTCTCCAATGCGACGGCAATATCGTCGTCAGATTCGTCGCCGGGCCAACGGCCCATGATCGCGGCCATTCCCGATCTGGGACCTTGCAGCTTTCGCAATTTTCCGAGGTCGAGCCGACTTGTGCCGGGCTGCGGCATCTTCGACCACAACGCCGGTTCATTTTCGCCAAGCGCGACACTTTCGGCGTCGACACGCAACAATCTCCCGGAAGCTCGATAGACCGCGCTGCCCAATAGCAACACGCGTCGATTCAAAAGTTGTTTCACGTCGTCGATGCTTCCCTCCGGCAGCACACCGCGAACCTCTTCGCCGGAATCGAGTCGAATTCCAAAGGTCTGCGTACTCACTCGGATCATGTCGAGGACGCCGACGAGGCGGACACGACTTGATGCCGGAGTACGGCCCAGAAAACCCTCGGCGGTTTCCAAGGTGAGGGGGGACAGGCGAGCCGGGTGCCGTTGCTTGAAGCGGCGGCTTGTAAAATCGATCTCGGAATATGGGCCCGCGAACACGCGTTTGAAGCGGAGCAGGCGGCGCAACAACGTGGCGTCAAAATGGTCGCTATCGGCATTGTCGGCTGACATATCGGCAAGTACGTCGCCCAGCAGATCGAAGCCGGTATCGTTTTCATCAGGGCGGCTCGGCCATAATTCCCCTTGCTGATAAACCTCGGACGCGGCTTCTCCAAGCGTCGGGGCCTCAAAAAAGAGCGACACTTCTCCGTTTCCCTCGTGATCAACAAAACGGATATCGGAAGCACGGTCCAGCCATTGTGGATGCCGCCCCGGCGTGCTGCTTCTGTTCCGAAAAGCCATGGAAATGGACTGTTGAATCGCCACGGGGATCTCGGCGAGGAAGAAACCAAGATGCTGCGGGGGGAGTCGCTTTCCGAAGTGGCAATCCGTTTGAAGCGAGACTTTGTGAACGGTGGCTTTCATGGGATGTGCCTCCCTTTTCTTTTTTCAGTGAGAGCTTGCGCCGGGTCGCAACTTGCTCGACTTTGAGCGAGTGCTAACCGGAGTGCCGCCCCGCCGGGGCTCCGGAGGGATTCTCGTAATTTACCATTCCAGGGGCTTCCGCCCCTGGCTATTGGAGTAACGCCCCTCCCGGGGCTCCAAACCGTGCGGATAAGGCATTTCAAGAGAGATTCATCAAGAGTTTTTCCGCCGACGTGGTTTCAGCTTTGTGGGTTTCGCGACTGGCTGGGTGCGCTCGCCGGTTCCACGGGGGACGTAACCGTGCTTGCGCATCCACTGGAGCCTGCCGCCAATCACTCGCCGCGTGAACTTGGCTTTTTGCGGATCCCAGTTGTAAATCTCGGCGGCGATCGCATCGTCGTCGGCCGGGCGGCCGTCGATTAGAAGGTCGTTCCAGGCGGCGTATGCGGTGGCGAAGAGTTCGGCTTCGTCAGTATTCATCCCGGCAATGTGGTTGAGCAGCCGATCAAGGTCGGCCTGTTTGGGACCGAGGTGCCGGGGGACGTACTTGCACATGTCATCGATCTTGGTGCCCGGGTGGTAGGTGACGCCGTACTTCGGTCGTTCCTGGGTCGAGAACCAGTCGTTTTTCTTCGCGACGTGCTCGAACTTGTAGATATCTTTGTCGAATGGGCCGGCAGCGTAGCGCTGGAAGGAGAAGCCTAGTTCGACGTCCAGATGGCACTGGGTTAGATGCAGTGTTTTTTCTAGCTGCGTTCGGCCGAACGAGGGCTGGGTTGCCAGATGTCGCACGATGTACGAGACGACGGACGTACGCCGCAAGAACACTTCTTTTGGGAGCCGTTTCGATTCGCGGGGCGAAGTGGTTTCGGTCGCGTTTGTTCGCGAAGTCTGCTGGCTGCGAGCGAGCAGGACGGAAGCCGGTTCGTCGGCAGAGTCTTGGGCGACGAGTTTTCCCTCAAAGGCTTGTTTCAGGATGCTTTGGCGAAGCCGGGTCGAGCGAAGCAGTGCGGCGTCGATTTGTTTCTCAGCTTCTTCGATCTGCGAGGTCTTTTCGTCAACGGCATGCGCTATCTGAAGTTGTTCAGTCGGTGGCGGCAGCATTACGGGCATGGCTAATAATGCCTCAGAGTTGATGCCATCCCTCGTCGCTCCGTGGTTCACCTTCTTCAGGTAATCTCGAACGGTCGTAGAGCCCCGTACGTACGCCATAAACAATTCCGGGTTGACTACCGATGGTTCAAGCCGCAATCGCATTATGTGGTAGTTGATGAGGCTGCCTTCCAACGATCCGTCTACACATCCGACGCGACCGACGGAAGCGGAGCGAGAGAAAAGCAAGTCTCCCGCACGAACGCGATACCGGTCGAGTTCGGCTGCCTTTTTTTCTGTGACATAACAAGCCTTCGATAGATTGATGCCGGATTTGGAGGATCACGTCGCGCAGTTTGGGATTGTGGAACGGCTTGAGCGCTTGGCGCATCCGGTCCTGCTCGACTTGCTCGAACTGTTTCTCGGTCGGTACAGGGTCTTCTCCATTCGGGCCCGGCGGGATCTTGAATTTCTCGATGGCCTGCTCGGTGGTGGTGTCGGGGTCGACGCTGTGAAGTAGTTCAGCGGAAAGCGTGGCGAGGTCTTTGCCGCCGGCCGCTTTTTCGATGGTGGCTTGCTGATCTTCGTCAACTTGACGGGCGAGGCGAGCGAGGCGGGCGGCCAAGGTTGAAACCAGATCGGCGTCGGCTGCCCCGGTGGCGACGAGCTTGAGTAGCTTATCGAGCGGGACCGAGGGTTTGCGGTCGAGCGGCTTGGTGGCCTGCTTCTCCTCCTCGCAGACCCCGACGGCGTCGACGATAATGAAGTGGGTTTTGTGGTGGGCGTCGGGGGTGACGCTTTGCAGTTTGTCGGGATCGATGATCCGGCAGCCGCGACCCTTCATCTGCTCGAAGTACGAGAGCGAGCGGATGTTCCGCATGAAGACCAGGCACTCGAGCGGCTTGACGTCGGTGCCGGTGGCGATCATGTCGACCGTGACGGCGACTCGCGGGTAGTAGGCGTTGCGGAATTGCTGCAGGGCCTCGCTCGGCTTGTGGCTCTTGGACGTTATCTTCTGGCAGAAGTCGATTCCCTTGCCGAACTCCTCGCGGACGATTCGGACGACGTCTTCGGCGTGCAGGTCGGTCTTGGCGAAGATCAGCGTCTTGGGGACCTCCTGGCGACCAGGGAAAATCTGCGGCAGCTTGTCGCGGAAGGTACGGATCACCAGCCGGATTTGCGACTCGGAGACGACATCGCGGTCGAGCTGGTTGGCGGTGTAGGTCAGGTCGTCGTCGAGTTCCTTGTACTTTTTGCTTTTGGTGCGGCGATCGCGGTGGGGGACGAAAATGCCGGGCTCTTTCGCCAGTTTGGCGCCGTCTTTGGTGATTTGGGTTTCGATCCGGAAGACGTCGTAGCCGACGTTGACGCCGTCGACCACGGCTCGGTCGTGGGAATAGTCCTGAACGAGGTTGCCGTTGAAGAAGCCGATGGTCTGGGTGGTGGGCGTGGCGGTGAGGCCGATCAGCGGGGCGTCGAAGTATTCGAGAACTTGTCGCCAGAGATTGTAGATGCTGCGGTGGCACTCGTCGACAACGATGAAATCGAAGGTCTCGATCGGGATTTTTGGGTTGTAGACGACCGGCAGGGATTCCTTGACGAGGGACGTTTCGGTTTCGAAGAGGGAGCCTTCTTCGTTCTCCTCCAGGAAGGTCTCTTCGCCTTTAAGCATGGAGTAAAGCCGCTGGATGGTCGTGATGCAGACCTTGGCGGCGGGGTCGATCGTGTTCTTCTTCAGTTGCTGGACGCCGTATTCCTCGGTGAACTTGTAGCTATTGAGCGGGCTGACGAATTGCTGGAACTCGTTGAGGGTTTGCTGGCCGAGGTTATTGCGGTCGACCAGGAACAGGATCCGCCGGGCCTTGGCGAACTTGATGAGCCGGTAGCAGAAGTTGACGGCCGTGAAGGTTTTGCCGGAGCCGGTGGCCATTTGGATGAGCGAGCGGGGGCGGTTCTCGGCCAGCGACTTTTCGAGTTTCTCGACGCTCTCGACTTGGACTTTCCAGAGGTTGCCCTTTTCGAGCGGGGGCATACGGCGAAGGAGGGTGCGAACCTGGTCGTCGAGCTTCGCCAGGCGGAGGAGCTCTTCGGGGCGGTGGAAGGTGAAGACGCGGCGGCTGCGGGCGTCGGGC
>JAWXBP010000320.1 GCA_034440135.1 Planctomycetia bacterium | reverse complement strand
GTCTTGCCGGCACTCGGCATCACTTGCGGATGGGCGCCCAGCGGAAACCAGATGTCAGTCGCGCTGATCGGCGATCGCCCCTGGAATCCGCTGGGCGCCACACCCGCGATGACGACGGAGTGGCCATTGATGAGAATGTTCTGCCCGATCGCGGCCGGGGCCTGATTGAAGAGCCGGTCCCACAGCCGCCGGCTGATGACGGCGACCGGCGCGTCGGCGGTGGGTTGCTCCTCGTGCGGTGCAAACCCGCGGCCCGGCAGCGGCCTCACACCGAGGACGTCGAAGTAGTTGGCGGTCACGACCTCCGCCTCGATCCGATGTGGATCGCGCTCGCTCGGGATCGACAGATCAACCGCAAGGGGCGAGGTGGCGGCAAGGCCGCTCAGACCGGGAGTGCCGTCACGGATGTCGGCGTAGTCGAGATACGACACCCAATAGCTGCCCTGACGGCTGGCCGCTTGAAAGCGGATGGTCACCAACTCTGACGGCCGATCGACGCCCGGCAGCGGACGCAGCAGGACGGAGTTGAAGACCGAATACATCGCGGTGCTGGCGCCAATGCCAATCGCGAGCGTGGTGACGATGGCGGCGGCTTGCCAGGGCTGGCGCTTCAGGCCGCGGACGGCGAGGCGCAGATCTCTCAGGGAATCACGCATGGGGAACCTTCTTTGAATGGAGGTGGCGACGGCGTCGCGGCTACGGGCCAGACGCATGCGGCCGCCGATGCGCGCGATGTGCGCCGCGCGCCAGAGTGCGGAGTGGTGGGCTTCTTCTTCGGCGATGGCGACAGCGATCGCGCGACGCCAGTCGGGGGGTACGCAGATCAGTGCGAGACGTTCGAACAGGCTCATGACTTTCGCCCGCTGCCGGGCGCGAGCACCGTGCCGGCCTGAAGGTGAGCGATCATCCGTTGCGCCGCTTTGAGCGCATCAAGACCGTGGCGCTCGAGCTTGAAGCATCGTCGCGCCTTGCCGCCGGGTTCCGGTGTCGGATCGTCGAACCACGACGAGACATACCTTTTGCGTTCAAGCCGATCGAGCGTCACGTAGATGGAGCCGCGGGACAACTCGATGCCCACGCGCTCCTTGAGTTCTTCCCTGATCGGCGCGGCATACGCTCCGTCGCCCAGCCGCAGAATCGCCAGCAGCACCAGTTGCTCGACCTCACCCAATACTGAAAGTCCCTCCGTTTTCACGCGTCCTCCTTTGGCATTGCTCACTTAGTAAGCAATAGACGCATGGACCGGGGGATTGGTTGGGGACCCGGAACGCAGAACCCTGAACCGCAGCGAAGCGGGTGTTAGCCCGCCCGTTTGATTCTGTAAGTAGAGATTTTGCGGGAGAGGGTATTCCGGTGCAGCCCGGTGATTTTGGCGGCTTTGCAGACGTTGAAGTCTGTCTTCGCAAACGTCTGACAGGAGAGGTTATGTCAGGGACAACCCCTTAATACGGCCTATCGGCTTGACTTCGAACGTTGGACCGTCTAGCATCCACGCCTCTCCAGTCGTTTCAGGCGGAATCGCTAGTTTCTCTAGGAGCACACATGAGTCGCTTTTTCTCCACGTTCGCCAGACTCTGTCTGCTCGCAATCGTCGTTGTCAGCTATGGATCGACGAGAACCACCCTTGTCGCCGTCGGCGCCCACTTGGAACACTCCTCGAATCATTCGGACGATCACGACCACGACGGCGAAGATGATAGCTTCGCCTCATGTACGCAGGGCTGCGGCTGTTGCAACAACTGGCAGTGCACGGGGTATCACTGGGCGGTTGCATGCTGGGGCACCGGGTGTCTATCGCATCCGGGCACCAATTGCTTCGGCGTCGTGCTCGATTCGACGGTGCCGGACAATAGGAACTCCTGATGCGGCGACGGCCCGCGGCGACAGATTGCCGCGGGCCGTTGCCTAACTCTAAGACTATAAGGCGTTCGAGTAGAAGCGAGGGCGGCGATGATTGATCCTCACAGCAGCCACAAGTCGAGGCAGAAAAGGCACCTCTTTGAGATCATCGTGATCTGCGCGATCGCCTCTGGTACCAGCGCGCCGTCGGCTTTTCAGACGGCACGTCCCACATCTTTGGAGGGTGAATGGCACGTTGTCGCCATCGAGCGTGATGGAAAGCGCATTACTGACCCGTCGGCTATTCGGGAGATGCGGTTGACATTCGTCGGCGACACGGTGATTGTCGCGGGCCTGTACGGGAGCGAAACGCAACGATGTCGCTTTTCGCTCACAGATTCAACTTCACCGAAGCGACTCGATTGGACACGGCCAGACGGCACTACGGATCGGATGCTCTATGAGGCGGTTGACAAGATTTTGAGGATTGCATTTTCGTTCCAGGGATCAACGGACCGACCTGAGGTACTGTCGGGCGCCCCTGGGTCGAAGGCGATTGTGATGAGGCTGGAGCGCTCGGGTTCGAAATAAGCTGGGGAGCCAGCGAATTCCATGCGTAACTCCCGGCTCTGGTTTGTTGTCGGCACAACTGCCAGGTCCCTGCTCGCGAAACCATGGTTGACGATCCCGATTGTGGCGGTCGCCACGGTCGCTCTCGCGGCGAACACCGCGTTCTTTGCTGTCGTAGACTCTACCTTTCTGCAGGAACCGGCCGTACGCGATTCCGCCAATCTCGTTTATCTCGACTTGGCCCCGGCGGACCTCGCCGGTCTCGTCACACACAATCGAAGCCGTCTTGGGGAACTGCAGTCGTATTTCGAGGGCACGAAGACCGTAGCCAATCATGCGGCGATTAACCTGGAGCCGGCATTCGATACTGCCAGTCCCGCACAGACAGAGTGGCGCCTCCGGTCGGCGTACGTCTCGCCCGGCTTCACGGACCTGTTTGGAGTGTCGCCAGTAGCTGGCCACGCACTTAGTGACGCCGGTTCGATTGGGTCACCCCGCGACGTGTTGATTGCGTATGACCTTTGGAGAGCGCGATTTGGTTTGGACCGTGCGGTCATCGGTCGAGTCATCGAGATTTCCGGATCTCAGCGCGATGCGACGTGGCGGGTGGCAGGTGTCATGCCACCGGGTTTCCACTTTCCGAAAGGGGTGAATTTCTGGATTGCCTCCGCAGAACCGAACCCCTTGCGGATTCCAACGTTCGCGCGACTCGCGCCGCACGTCTCGATCGAACAACTGCGCGCCGAAGTCCGACCAGTCCGGGTGATTCCGTTCACGGACTACGTGCGGCCCGAGAATGCCGTCTTTGTCCTCTATTTTGCGATTGCTGGACTCGGGTCGATCATCGGGGCTTGGCTGCAGGTCGGTTCGCTCTTGTTGACAAGAACTGTGGAACGGACGACCGAGCTTCGCGTGCGCCGGGCTTTAGGCGCCACTGGACGCGATCTCATGACGCTCGTGGTGCTGGAGTCAGGGCTACTTGTTGCGCTCTCGCTGGTCCTGTCGTGGCTCATGACTCCGATACTGGCCGGGGTGATCGTGCGCCTGTTGCCGGATTCAGGTGTATTTGCTGAAGCAGTAAGGCTCGATTGGCGCGCGATCGTGTTTTCGTCCGTCATAGCGGGCGCAGGAATGGTCATGCTCTCAATAGGCTGCCTCAGCGCGGTCCGGCATGCCGACCCGCTGCCACTTTCCCGCGGGGGATCAGAGGGGCACGAGGCGCAGACCGTGTCACGCATACGTCGATCGATATTTGTTCTTCAGATCGGGAGTGCGACGGCCCTGCTGTACATCGCGGCAATGGTCGGCGACTCGTATGTGCAGGTGGCCTCCGTTGATTTAGGATTTGTTCCCGAGCGGCTGCTCGTTCTTCCGGTGCCATCGTTGCCCAGGCAGCCGCTCAACACCGATCGCGACATCTTCGCAGAGCGTCGTGCGCATACGGCGCGCGTCCTCGAGCGCGTCAAGGGTTTGCACGGAGTAGCAGGCGCCGCGGCATCGGGTGTGTTTCCCTTGCAACAGTCGCGTTGTGAGCCGCAGCTTTTTGTCGCGGGAAAGGACAAAGGCGGTCAGGGCATTGCTGGCCTGGTCTGTGGCGTGACCTCGGGTTTCTTCGACGTCCTGGACGTTACGTTGACTCGCGGAGCAGAACCGACCCCAAATGAAACCCTTGTGCTCTCAGCAGAAGGCGGCCCCGCGGTCGCGAACACGTCGCTGGCTCGGTACCTCCAGCAGTTCGGAGAACCCGTGGATCAGGACGTATTCCTGAAGCCCGCGTACTTCCATCGGGTCGTTGGAGTTGCGCCAGACATCAAGCTCGACCGCCCGGATGATCGAGATCGGCCGACTCTTTTTGTCTATGGTCGACCGGCGGACGGATCGGTCGTCCTGATTCGCATCGCCGCGACGGAGGACATCGCCTCACTCGCCCAATCCGTTCAGGGCGCCGGTCGAGAGGTCTGGGGCGCTCGCGCTCCCCGACACGTGGTGCAATTGAAGGACGTGGCCGTGCGGGCAACGGCTGACTACCGGGGCAGAGCCATGATCATCTGGCTCGCTTGCCTCGGGGCAGTTCCTCTGGTCCTCGCCGGCTTGGCCGGCGCCTCGGCTCATGCGTTCGCGCAACGTCGCCGCGAGTTGGCAATGCGGATGGCGTTGGGGCTCGCGCCTCTAGGCGTGGCCGCGTACTTCCTTCGACAGTTCACGACTTCGTGCCTTCTGAGTGTGTCGATTGGAATCGCAGTTGGCATTGCCGCCAGCCGCTCTATGGGTGCACTAATGTTCGGGGTCAGCGGTACGTACGTGCCCGCGGCGATAGGTGTGGCGAGCGTCATGGTTCTCGTGTGTCTATTAATGATCGCGATTCCGCTTAGACGCCTTGGTCGAACAAGCATCGCGCAGATGTTGGGGACCCAGTAAGCGGTCGGCAATCAGTTCATCGCCCACTTGGGCGGATCTGCGGATCTGCGGAGCGCGTCGGCCCGCTATATCGAGGGCGTGGAGAGGCCCCTGACGCGTACGAGCGACCGTGCGGCGTGACGAAGTTCTTAGACTTTCCACCGCGGCTGCTATCGTTGGCCCGCCCGTGCCCCGGGGCGCCGT
>JAWXBP010000319.1 GCA_034440135.1 Planctomycetia bacterium | reverse complement strand
CGAGCGAATATTCATCGGGGTTGGAATTGCGGCATGCGTCTTTACGATTGCAGGGGCCCGATTTCGATCCTTCCAGCGGAATGACCTGGAGTTAACGCACTACCAGCAGGTCGCATTTAGCCTGTGGTGTGGCGCCATCGTCACAACCCTGCTGCTGCTCCTATGCTGGCTCAGTGCCCGCACATGGAAGCACGTAATGCAGCAGTCGTCCGACGGCGAATAGTTGATCACTGCAGTTGTCATGGTTTTTGGTTGGGACTTTAGGCAGTTTCTCAAGCCGCATTGACCCTGCGCGGGAATTTGGGGTACAAGTTCGCGCTGGCGTTATTCCCGCCTGCGCCTGCGCGTTATGGATGACGCGCGCCTTGAGAATGGATGCTCACGTGGCGTCAAAGCCAGAAGGCCATGCGACCGTCGCCTCGGATTCCGATCCGAAAGCCGGCCGGTTCGCGCGCTTGTTGGCGCCCCTCAAGGCGGTGACGGGGATCTTGGGGAAGTTGGCGCGCATTGGCGCCGTGTTCGGCGGCCTGTTGAAAGTAATCCCGAAGAGTCTGGCCTGGGCCAAGAGCCACAAGCTGGTGGCCATCGTCGCGCTGGTGGTCATCCTGGTCAGCGGCAATGGCTTTGCCTGGTGGATGCTGACCGAAGAGGCCGCGCCCCCGCCGCCGCCAGAAAACATTCAAGACGCGCTCCTGGCCCTCGATAAGAGTGATTGGGCAGAAGCCAAACGGATCGTCGAAGTCGTCGCCGCGGATGAAACGGTCGACTTCGACACCTTTGGCGGCGTGCCCTTCGTCATGGCCACCGTGGAACTGTATGAGCGGGAACAGGCGCAAGCCGAAGGCTCTCTCGTCGATGATGTGCGAATCGCCCAGTTGCTGCAAACAGCACGGGAACGCGGCTTTCCGGAAGGACGCACGGCGCAAGGGCTCTATCTGCTGGGGCGCGTGCTGGCCCGAACGGGCCAATTCGCCGCCGCGCGCGATGTATTGACCGAGGCCTTGGATGCCGGCGCGCCGCCGAAGGCAGTGCTATTGAATCTCTCGGAGGCCTGGTCGGTGGACCCGCGCCCCGATTTCGCGAAGGCTCGGCAAGTGCTCGACGGATATCTCGCCGACAGTACGTTGACCGATGTTGAACGCCAATGGGGCATGATCGAGTTGGCTCGCCAACAGTTGGGCCAGGGGGATCTGGCCGGTTGCCGCAAGACGCTGGGCAGCTTCGATCCGGCACAGGAAATCGTGCCCGCCTCTCATTTGCTGGTCGGTCGAGCGGCGATGGCCGAGGCGCGTTTGCTGCCGGCGCCGGCAGCACCTGCTCCGGATGTGGAAGCCGACAGTCCGCGGACGAAGCTCTATGAACAGGCGCTCGAAGCGCTCCGGCAAGTCACGGGACAGGATCGCGCCGCGATGGCCTGGCGGCGGTTGAGCATGTATTTCAGCGGGGCCTGCCTGGCGGAATTGGGAAAAACCGAGGAAGCCATCGCGCAGTTCTCGCGCCTGCGCCGGCAGTTCTCCTCATCGTACGAGGCCCTCTTCGCCGGCCTGGAAGAGGCCGACTTGTTGCGTACGCAAGGACGTCATGAAGAGGCCATCGGCTTGATGGCGTCCGTCATCAAGCAGTTGCCGCCTTCGACTGAGATCGACCATCCGCACTTGCCGGATCTGGCGCCCAAAGACCGGGTGCGGCGGAACTACGAGGACTATCTGGGGAAAGCGGACTACACCTCGGCCATTCAACTGCTCAACGCCGGCGCTCCGGCGCTCGGCGACGAGACGACCTGGGAATTGAAGGCCTCGCTCTATCAGCAGTGGGGCCGGGCCCTGTTGACCGAGGCCGAACAACACGCGCTCAAAGAGGGGGAGCCCCTGGCTCAAGAAGGAAGGCGGCATCTGCGCCAGGCCGGCGTGGCGTTCCGAGAGTTGGCGGCGCTGCACTTTTCCAATCGCAAATATCCGGAAGACATCTGGAATAGCGCGGAGTCGTTCGCTGTCGGCCGCGACTACGCGAGCGCCGCCGAGCAATACCGCAAGTACATCGAATTCAACACGCCGCGACGTCGCGCGGAAGCGCTCTTCGGCCTGGCCAGCGCCCTGCTGGCCGACGGCCGCCTGAGCGATGCGCTCGAGAGCGTGACCGAAATGATTCGCTCCTATCCGCGCAACCCAGGCGTTTATGCCGCGCGGTTGCTGGCCAGTCGGATCTATTCCGAACTCGGTGACGGCCCGCATGCCGAGGAAATGCTGCGGGCTAATCTGGAAGGCGGACAACTGGCCCCCGAAAGTAACGAATGGCGCGATTCCCTGTTCGCGCTCGGCGCCTTGCTCTATCGCGAACAGCGTCCGGCGGAAGCGCTGACGCCGTTAAGCGAGGCGGTCCGGCGTTGGCCGACGGCGCCCCAGTCGATCGACGCCTATTACTTGCTGGCGGAATGCGGTCGCCAGCGCACCGACGAGCTGCGCACCGCCGCTTTGGCCGCGAGCGTCCCCAGCGAGCGCACCGCCCGATTGCGCGAAGTCGACACGCTGGCCCTCACGGCGCTTGGCAATTACGAGCGGGTCCGCGGACTGCTCGAACAGCGGAGCGATCGAGAGCTTTTGCCGCCCATTGACCAGTCGACGTTGCGGAATTGCTATTTCGGTCGCGGGGCGATGCTGCAACAGTTGGCCCGCTATGAAGAAGCGGTCCAGGCCTACGCGGACGCCACGAATCGGTACCAGTATGCGCCGGAGGCCCTGGACGCCTACGTGCAAGCGGCGGAATGCCTGCGCCGATTGAATCGCGCCGCGGACGCCCGGGGCACGTTGGAGCAAGCCAAAGTGGCGCTGGCGAGAATCGCGGCCGACGCCGATTTCGCCGCCACGACAAATCATTCGCGTGCGGAGTGGACGGAGAAATTGGATTGGCTGAGTAGGAATCTTTGAGGAAGTAGGTGGAGTAGGTGGAGTAGTTAGTAGGTGGAGTAGTTTGGAGAGCGACGACTTCTTTTGCGACTGTGGGTTTCTGGTTTCATCTCCATGCTCGATGCTTTTCAACAATCTGAGCGGTTGGCCGAGCTGATTGAGCGGCGGCATCGCTATTTGACGTTAATGCGCGATTTGGGCGCGCAGCAGTCGGCGTTGATCGCGAGCGGTGAGATGACGCAATTGCTGCGCGTATTGGCCGCCAAGCAGCGCGTGATGATGGAGTTGGAGCGCGTCGAGCGCGACCTCGATCCCTATCGCCCGCAATCGGCCGAAGAACGGCAATGGCGCTCGACCGAGCTGCGCGACCGCTGCCGCCTGCAAATTGAAGAATCCAAATCACTGTTGGCGGAAATCGTCGCGCAAGAGAAGGAAGGCGAAGGGCAACTCCAGCGCCGGCGCGACGAAGCCGCTGAACGTTTGGCCGGTGCGCACTTCGCCCATCAAGCGCATTCCGCCTATCAGTCGGCGCCGCATTCGACCGTCTCGCAACTCGACCTCGCGTCGGAAAGTTGAGGATCCCGTGATCTCCGAGCCTGCCGCGGAACGAACCTTGCCCTCGACGCCCGATCCCTCGTTGGAAGCCGTGCTGGCCGCCTGGCACGACGCCACAGTCCGCTTGGAACAGACCCATTCGGCGCTGCGCACGCAGGTGGTGCGGCTGACCGACGAACTGGAAATCAAGAATCGCGAATTGGCGCGCAAGAACCGGCTCGCCGACTTGGGGCAGATGGCTTCGCATGTGGCCCATGAAGTACGCAACAACCTGGTGCCGGTCGCCCTCTATCTGAGTTTGCTGCGGCGACGTTTGAGTGAAGATCGGGGCAGCGTGGACATTCTGGAGAAGGTCGATTCCGGCGTACGGGCGTTGGACGCCACGGTACATGACTTACTCAGTTTCACGGCCGAACGCGATCCGCGCTATCAGCGTGTTAATTTGCGCAATCTCGTCGACGACGTGCTCGACGCCCTGGCCCCGCAATTGGATGCCCAGGAGATTCGCCTCGACATCGACGTGCCATCGGGGTTGGCGGTCCGGGCCGACCACGATATGCTCCGCCGCGCCGTACTGAATGTCGTGCTCAATGCGCTCGACGCGATGCCTGACGGCGGAGAGCTCGTGGTGACAGGGGTTGACGGCCCGTTCGGCTGCGATTTGGAGATCGCCGATAGCGGACCGGGCTTCGAGGAACAGGCGCTTCGCAGGGCCTGCGAACCGTTTTACACCACGAAAAGCTCCGGGACCGGGCTGGGGTTGGCGATCGTGCAGCGGATGGCGGAAGCACACGGCGGCGAGTTGAGCATTGGCAATTGTCCCGAAGGGGGCGCGGCATTGACGCTGCGAATCCCCCATCGCCGCATGGAGGCGGCCGCATGAAAACGCTCACATTACAACCGCCGATGCCGAAAAGCGCCGCGCACGGGCGCGTATTGGTCGTTGATGATCATCGGCAGGCGCGAGAATCGGTCGCCGATGCGCTCCGCATCGCCGGACATCGCGTGCAAGGCGTGTCGAGCGCCGTGGAAGCGCTCAAGCTGATCGGCGAGGAAAGCTTTGACGTCATCATCACCGACTTGCAGATGCCGGGCATGGACGGCCTGGAGTTCATCCGCGAGTTGGAGCGCCGCCGCTATGGAGCGCAAGTGCTGATGATCACCGCGCACGCCTCGGTAGCTTCGGCCGTCGAAGCGATGAAGCACGGTGCGCTGGACTACCTGGAAAAGCCGTTCGACTCACATCAATTGGAAAACCTGGTTGGGCGCGCTTTGGGACGAGGTCGTTTAATCGATCAAGGCCGCCCGTTGCATCAACCGGCGTCGACGAGCGGCGCCGTGGCGATGATCGGCGCGAGTCCGGCCATGCAAGCGCTGCGAGCACGGATCGCGCAAGTGGCGCCGACCGACGAAACCGTGCTGATCACCGGGGAAAGCGGCACGGGCAAGGAACTGGTCGCCCGCGCGGTTCACGCCGCCAGTCGCCGCGCCGCGGCGCCGCTGGTGAGCTTGAATTGCCCGGTGCTCTCGGCCCACCTAATGGAAAGCGAACTGTTCGGACACGAACGCGGCGCGTTCACCGGCGCCGACGCCGCGCGCAGCGGACGCTTCGAACTGGCTGATCGTGGCACGATTCTGCTGGATGAAATTTCGGAAATCGAGCCAGTCCTCCAGGCCAAGCTGCTCCGCGTGTTGCAAGAGCGGCAATTCGAGCGGGTTGGTTCGAGCCGGACGATTTCGGTCGATGTCCGTGTATTGGCAACCTCGAACCGCGACTTACCGGGCATGGTTCATCAGGAGCGCTTCCGCAGCGACTTGTACTACCGCCTGGCGGTCGTGCCGCTGGAGATTCCGCCCTTACGCGCGCGACGAGAAGATGTGCCGCTGTTGCTGGAACATTTCTTGGGACTGGCGGCCGCACGGCAACATAAAGAGCCGTGCCTGCTGCAAGCCGGCGCGCTCGACCTGCTGGTGAATCATCACTGGCCGGGCAACGTGCGCGAGTTGGAAAACGTCGCCACGCGAGCCACGGTATTGAACCTCGGCCTGCCAGTCACCGCCGATGAGTTGCGACCCTGGCTGATCGATTCGGACGCGCCGCGGCAACAGCTTTCCCCCGAAGCGAGTCTGCCCACCGGGCTAAGCCTCGAACAAATGGAACAACGGCTGATCGAAGCGACCTTGGAGCGTTTCGACGGCCACCGCGCGAAATCGGCCGAGGCCCTGGGCATCGGCCTCCGAACCTTGAGTGGCAAGCTACGCCAATACGGCTACGCCCCACGCGCCAAAGCCCGATCCGCCTAAACAGGACACATCCAGAGCGAAGCGCCCCGAACACATCGGCAAGAACCGCCGAATGCAACGCGCAGTTTTTGCCGGTCAAGCGCAGCGACTGCCGTTAGCGTCGCGCGAAAGATTGGCCGAGCGCGCAATGCAACGCGTGTGCATGCAGCGTGTTGCAGCGTTGTGTTGAGTCGTACGAACAGATTGGCACGCGAGTTGCCTGAGCGCAGCGAGTCGTTCTTTCAAAGTGAGATCGAACATGATGCCGGACTTGTTTCAAGCGACCTCGGTTCCCTTGTTGGAGCAAGTGGTCAACTTTTCCCAGGCTCGCCATAACGTGCTGGCCGGAAACATCGCCAATATCGACACGCCCGGCTATCGAACACGAGATCTTTCTCCGGAAATGTTTCAAGCCAAGTTGAAGGAGGCGCTGCAGGAACGCGACGCGCTGCGGCGCTCGCAGGGTCTGCGCGGCGCGCATCCAGAGGGCATTGATCCGCTGGCCGCGACCGGCCGGAACCTGGAGAGCATTCTCCGGCATGACGGCGTGAACGTCGGCATCGAAGGTCAGGTCACCGAAATCGCCAAGAACCAGGTCCAACACAACATGGCCCTGTCGATCATGAACAGCCAATTCCGGTTACTCAACACCGCCATCAGCGAGCGGGTGTAGCAGGAGACAATACATAGTCTCCTTTCGCTCCGCGAAAGGACAGGCTTTCGCGGAGCGAAAGCAGACATTGGAAGGAGCCTCACATGTTTCCAGCGCTGGATATCGCCGCCTCGGGCCTGGCCGCGCAACGTCTGCGGATGACGGCCGTGTCGAATAACCTGGCGAACATCTCGACCACGCGCAACGAGCTCGGCGAGCCGGAAGCCTTTCAGCCGCGGTTCGTGGTCTTCCAGACTGACGAAGCGGTCGGCGACACCCTCGGCGCAGCCGGCGTGAAGGTCAGCTCGGTGGAAACATCGAACATGCCGCCGTTGTCGAAATACGAGCCGTTTCATCCCGACGCCAATGCGAAGGGCTACGTGCAATATCCCAACATCAACATGATGTCCGAGTTCGTCAACGCCTTGGAAGCGAGCCGCTCGTATGAAGCGAACGTCGGCGTGATTGAAGTGAGCAAGGAGTTGGCGCAGCAGACGCTGAGGATCCTCGCATGACATGTTGTTACTTTAACGCTCCATGAATGGCGAATGTCGAATGATTCGATTTCGCTACACGTTCCCGCATGATGCCCTATGAACAACATCGGTTCGCTCTCGACACAGATGCCGTTGCCTCCGGCGCCGCCTTCGATGAAGGGGGCGGCGAGTGAAGGCGCGTCGTTCAAGAACATGCTGGTCGAGTCGTTCGACAAAGTGAACACGATGCAGCAGGACGCGCATCAGGCGGTCGAAGGCCTGATGACCGGCGACGACGTCAACCCAGCGGAAGTGCTCACGGCGGTCCAAAAGGCCGACATCGCCTTCAAAATGATGATGCAGGTCCGCAACAAACTCGTGGCGGCGTATCAGGAAGTGCAGAACATCCGGGTCTAACGCATTTTGAACCGCGATTAGAGAGTAACCAACGCCTGTGAACAAAGCCTTCGCACAATTGACGGACTTGTTTCGCTCGATGACGCAGGGTGCGCGGATTACCGCGGGCTTGCTGCTCGCTGTCGTCGTCATCAGCGTGGCTTACATGTTCAATTCCGGGTTTTCTGGGCCGGACACGTACCTGCTGGGCGGGAAGTCGTTTACCGACATGGAAACGCAGGCGATTCAGATGGCCTTTGGCGAGGCCGGCCTGAACAACTGGGACACCGAGGGAATGCGGATTCGCATCCCGCGCGGACAACAGGACGTTTACCTGGCCGCGATGGCCAAGGGGAATGCGCTGCCGCAGGAATTTGGAAACGAGTTCGGCGAGATGCTGAAGAACGACAACATGTTTACGTCGGACCGACGCTGGGACGCGGAGCGCGCCATCGTGCAAGCCACGCGGCTGGCGAAGATCATCAGCGCGATGGATGGTATTGACCGAGCCACGGTCGACCTTCATGAAGACAAGGCGCGCGGCATGAATCGGTCGCCGCGTCGTACTGCCGCCGTTTCTGCCTGGCCGCGCGGCACGAATGAAATCACCGCCGACCACGCCATGGCGTTTCGACAACTGGTCTCTGGCGCATGTGGCATCGAACTTAAGAACGTGAGCGTGCTGAATGCCAAGACGATGCAAACCATCGCCGCCATTGGCTCCGAAACTACTGGCGGCGGTGGCAATGAATGGTTCAACGCGAAACGCATTCACGAACAAAGTTATCGCGAACGTGCGCTCGATGCGCTGTCCTTCGTGCGCGGCGTAGTCGTCAGCACTGAGGCGACTGTCTCGAAGGATGCGCGCAGTGCGTCGAAATCGATGAAGGTCGACAAAGCCAACACCACGGTGCTCACCACGTCGGAGCAAACCTCCGAATCGACCAGCAACACCGGCGGCCCCGGCGGGCAACCGGGTTTTGAAGCAAACAGTCCCGTGCCGAATGGTCAAAACGCCGTGACGGTCGCAGCTTCGCGACAGGCCGCCACGACCGACAACACCAGCCGCTCGGAAGTGCAGAACGCCATACCGTTCACGGAAACGACGACGGAGACTTCCGGCTTCATCCCGGAACAAGTGAGCGTCGCGGTCAGCGTGCCGGACGACCATTTCGTCGCGGTGTGGCGGGCGAGGAATCCGGTGCCGGAAGGTCAGACCGCGACGCCGCCGACGCAGGCCGATCTCGACCCGATCATCGCCAGCGAAACCGCCAATATCAAGACGACCGTGGCCGCGCTGTTGCCGACGCCCGCGGATGGCCGGGTTGCCGCCGACCTGGTGACGGTGAGCCGGTTTGCCGCACTGCCGGCGGAAGCAGCGCCCACAACGAGTTTCTTCGACGCGGGGCTTGGCTGGCTGTCGCAATCGTGGAGCACGGTAGCGTTGTTCATGTTGGCCGCGTTCGGGCTGATGACTTTGCGCGGCCTGACGCGCGGCATTCCCGTCGCCGACGCATCAACCTCAAGTGCCGCCGGCGCACCGGGCTTAGCCATCGCGCCGGAAACCACCGACGAACACGGCGCTCCGGCGGAGCCAGGCGCGAAAGCAGCGGCAGCCGGACCTCGACTCAAGCGGCGCGGCGCGGGCGGCCCGTCGCTGCGCGAAGAACTATCCGAAATCGTCCGCGAAGACCCCGACGCCGCGGCCAACGTGCTTAGAGCCTGGATCGGCAACGCCAGTTAGTTTCGTTTTGAACCGCAGAGACGCGAGAGAAGAGAGAGAGATCGAGAAACGACGAATTCTAATTCTTCCCCCTCAGCGTCTCAGCGCCTCCGCGGTTAAACCTGTCACGACACTTTTTTCACGACCATGCATTCTCCCGCCATCCGTAAGGCCGCAATTCTTGTTTCGTGCTTGGATCGCGCGCAGGCCGACGCGTTGTTGGACGGCATGTCCGACGAGCAGGCGCGGCAGGTGCGCGAGGCGATGGTGCGATTGGAGGAAGTCGATGGCGACGAGCGGGACGAGGTGATTCAGGAGTTCGTCCTGCGCGGCGGCAATCGGCCCGTCGCCAAGAACGCCCGACAAGACAACGGCGTCGAACTGGCGGGCGGGCTCGCCGAACACATCGCGCGCGGTTCGGAGTCGGCCAGTCGATCTGAAACCCTGGCGCCGAGCAATCCCTTCGCGACGCGACGCCCGTTTGAGTTTCTGCTCCAGGCCGGCAGCGATCGCCTGGCCACGTTTCTGCGCGACGAACGGCCGCAGACGGTCGCGCTCGTGCTGTCGTATCTGTCCGCGGATCAATCGGCGCGCACGGCGGCGGCGCTTCCTGAGCCGTTGCGAGCCGAAGTGCTGTGCCGTTTATCGGACCTCGACGAGGCCGCGCCGGAAATTCTGCTCGAAGTCGAAAACGCCCTGCGCATTCGCATCGAACGCGACGAGCGCAATCGCGAACGTCGCAGCGCTGGACTGCAAATCGTGGCCCGCATCCTCGACGCCGCGGGACCGCGATTGGCAGACACGTGGCGCGCCGCTCTGGACACTGAACCTGTCGCCACGTTGCCGATTCAAGAAACGCCCGCGCCGCAAATTGAACAACGTTCGCCGCTGGCCTGGCATGAGTTCGAGCGTTGGGATGCGCGGCGCGCGACGGAAGCCGTGTTGGCCACGCCGCCGGAAATTAGCGTGCTGGCGTTGGCCGGCGCGTCGCCAGGCTTCTTTCAGCGGTTGACCGCGGCAATGCATCCAGACGACGCGAAGTTCTATCGCCGCGCGACGTCGCAACTGCATCCGACGCGCTTGTCCGATATCGAAGCCGCACAAGCGCAACTAGCCGCCCGCGCAGAGCAATTGGTCGCGAAGTCATCCGTTCCATCCACCGCGGCCTTGGCCGCCGCCTGAAGGAAGGAACTGTGCGATGGGCTCGGTGATCAAAGCCAGCGAACGCAACGACGCCGTGCCGGGCGTGGCGTTCAACTACGACGATATCTCGCAACAGGCCGACGCGTACTTAGCCAGGGTCCGCGAACAGGCCAAGCAGATTGTCTCCGACGCCGTGAAAGAAGCCGCGGCGTTGAAAGTGAAGGCACAACAAGAAGGTCAAAAAGCCGCCACGGCCGCGGCCGAGAAGCAAGTCGATCAACGCCTGGCCGCGCAATTGCAACCGGCGATGTCGGCGCTTGCGCAAGCGGCGAAGGACATCACCGCGGCGCGGCAGAACTGGCTGGCCCATTGGGAAGGCCGCGCGGTGTCGCTGGCCTGCGCCATCGCCGGCCGCATCTTGCGTCGCGAAGCGGAACGCGATCCCAAGGTCACGCTCAAACTTGTGCGCGAAGCCCTCGACCTGGCCGCCGGGCAATCGCGCGTGCGATTGCGGCTCAACGACAAGGATCATGCGGGTCTCGCCACGCAGATCCAGCAACTCATCGGCGCCGGTGGCGGACTCGGCAGTGTGGAAATCACGCCTGACGCCGCGCTCCCGCCCGGCGGTTGCCGCGTCGAAACGGAGTTTGGCCTGATCGATCAGACGTTCGAAGCACAACTCGCACGCATTGAGCAGGAGTTGTGTGAGAAGTAGAGAGGCGGAAGTAGGTGGAGTAGTAAGTAGGTGAAGTAGTTGGACGAAGTTACGGCGTTAGGTTTTCGCTTCCGCGTTCCGAGTTCTGACTTTTCTCCCCATGTCCACAACCTACGCCTCACAACTCGCCGACATCATGCCGACGCACCTTGAGGGCAGCGTTGTGCATACCGTGGGCATGGCTGTCGCCGTGGCAGGCTTTCCTGCGCCGGTCGGCGCGCTGGCGGAAATCGAACGACAGGCCGGGCCGCCGTTGGACGCCGAAGTCGTGGGCTTCAAAGACCATCTCACATTGTTGTACCCGCTTGATGATCTCGCTGGCGTACGGCATGGCAATCGCGTGCGATTGCGACGCACGGCGCGTTGGGTCCGCGTGGGAGATGAGTTACTAGGCCGCGTGATGAACGCGCGCGGGCAAGCCATCGACGGCGGCGCTCAACCCATCATGAACGAACGCGTGCCGCTGGAACGCAAGCCGCCACGCCCGATGGACCGCCCTAAGATCGATGCGCCGCTCACGACGGGTATTCGCGCAATCGATGGCATGCTCACCTGCGGCAAGGGACAGCGGATGGGCATCTTCGCCGGTTCCGGCGTCGGCAAGAGCGTGCTCCTGGGCATGATGGCCAAATATACGTCGGCCGATGTCAACGTGATCGCCTTGATCGGCGAGCGCGGCCGCGAAGTGCGTGAATTCATCGAGCGCGATCTGGGGCCGCAAGGCCTTGCTCGGAGCGTGGTCGTAGTGGCTACGAGCGACGAACCTGCGTTGGTCCGCGTTCGCGCGGCCATGTTCGCCACGGCGATCGCCGAATACTTTCGCGACCAGCGTAAAGACGTGCTGCTGGTGATGGATTCCCTGACGCGCTTTGCACTCGCGCAGCGAGAAATCGGGCTCGCCACCGGCGAACCGCCGACCACGCGCGGCTATCCTCCCAGCGTGTTTGCCCTGTTGCCTCGACTGGTCGAACGCGCTGGGCGCAGTCCGCTCGGCAGCATCACCGGATTTTACAGCGTGCTGGTCGAAGGCGACGATCACAACGAACCGATCGCCGATTGCGTGCGCGGGCTGCTCGACGGGCATACCTGGCTCTCGCGCGCGTTGGCTGGAAAAGGGCATTACCCGGCCATCGACGTGCTCGAAAGCATCAGTCGTTTGGCGAGCGAGATTTCGCCGCGCCCGCAACTCGACGCGTCGAACTCGGTCCGCGAATTGTTGGCCGCATATCGCGATCACGAAGACCTGATTTCGATCGGCGCCTACCGTCGCGGCGCGAACCGCACTGTCGACGCGGCAATCGATCTGCGGGATCCGATTCTGCAATTTCTGAAACAACGCTTCGAGGAACCAGCCAACGTGGAAACCGCGCGGACGGCGCTCTTGGCGCTGAAACAACAGATTGTTCAGAAAGTAGGTGAAGTAGGTGGAGTAGTAAGTAGGTGAAGTGGTGTTAGTGCGAAGATAGATGTCCTTCACCGGCTCCTCCTACTAGCTACTTCACGTACTAACTACTTCACCTACTCCACCTACTTTTCTCCCCATGCCAACCTTTCGCTTTCGACTAACGCCGGTGCTGCATCTTCGCGAAAATGCTCGCGACGAGCGGCGGGCTGCGCTGGCCGAGGCGATGCGGGCGGAAGAAGTGTTGGCGGAGCAGATGGCCGAGAAGCGCGTGCAGATTGTGACGCTCGGCGGCGAGTTGGCCAAAGAGCGCGCCATCGGCGAAATTAACGTGGAGCGGATGATTCAGGGACAGCGCTACCAAGCGATATTGCGCGCGGAATTGGCGATGCTCGGCGAACAGGCCAAGCGGGTGACGGCCGAAGTGGAGCGCCGCCGCGAATTGCTGGTCGCCGCCGATCGCGACGTCCGCGTGTTGGAGCAGTTGCGCGAGAAGCAATTGGAGCGTTTTGTGATGGAGGAAGCGCGTCGCGAGATCAAATTCCTGGATGACGTCGCCGGCCAGCGCGCCGCGACGCGGGAGTGGCCCGCATGAAAAAACTCGGCTTGGTGTTGGCCTGCGTGTGCATCGCAACGTTGCTCACGCAGGGCGCCGGCATCGCCTTGCTGTGGTCCAACGGAACCTTAACACGACAACGAATCGCGAAAGTGCTGGCCGTGTTGTACGGCATCGAACCTCGCACAGTCGCCGCCGCGACGACAGGCGACGCCGCGTCGACCGATCGCGAACAGCCGTCGTGGGAACAAATCGAACAAGCCCGCGTGTTGAAGTTGCGGCAGATCGAAATGCGCGAGCAATCGCTCGCCGCGGAGCGATTGCGCATGCGCGATGCGCAAACGCAGTTGGAGCAGAATCGATTGGCGTTTGATCGCGTGCGAGCGGCGTTCGAGGCAAAGTTGCTCGAAGATCGCGAAGGCGCATTGGCCGCCGGACAGGAGAGCGTGCGCGCATTATTGGAAACGATGAAGCCATTGCAAGCGAAAGACCAAATCCTGCGAATGTACGAAGGCGGGGATGTCGATAAAGTGGTCAGGATCGTCGCGGGCATGGCGCCCAACAGACAAGCGAAGATCTTCGCCGAGTTCAAATCAGGCAAAGAGCCCCAGGTCGTAGCTGAGATCATCAAGGCGATTCGCGACGGCCAACCGCTCGTCGCCGAGATCGACCAGACTCAGCAAGACCTCACGCAACCCGCGGAGGGCTCGCAGTAAACGAACAGGTCGTCCCATGGTCGAGTCGCAGGTCGAAGCGCCGCAAACATCGCGAGCTGCCTCCGCTGTGCGAACCACCCGGGCAACGCGTCATCCGGCGACCGACATCACGGCCGCCTTCGATCAAATACTTGCCAGCGCCGCGCAGCCTGCGCAACAAGCCGCGCCCCAGTCTGCTCCAACTGCGTCCGAGCCATTCGTTGACGCAGTGCTTCAGGAAGCTCCCCAGCGCGAGACTTCGCTCGACGACCAAAGCTCGGCCGACGACGAGCGTCGCGCGGAGCGCCAGGACGCCGTGAACTATGCGGCCGCGCCGAGTCGCCCGGAGCCGCCAGTCCGCGCTGTCCCCGCCGTCCACGCGCAGGAGACAACGAAGCCAGCGCAGTGGACGGAGCATGCTCCCGTCGCCGCGAGCGCGCATGCTAGTAGCGCCAAGCCAGCATCGCAGCGAACGGTCGAACGCCCACCCAAATTGGCGCGAGAATCGGTTGGGACGAACATTGAAGCCGCGACGAAGGCCGCGCACGACCAGAAGTCGAGCGAAGCAAAATTGAAAATCGTGAACGCAGTTGCCAAGGACGGCGCGCCGCCGCGACCGGCGGTGAATCCAGCCGAAGCCGTGCCGCCGGCGCCGCGAGTCAAGAAGGGCGCCGCCGAGACGTCAACGAAAGAAGCCAAGGCGAACGTCAAAGTGGCAGAGGCCGACACGGCGACTCCAGGTCGCCGTCAAACGCCGCAACAAGAGCGAGTGGAAAAAGCGGTCGAGGCCGCGAAGCCGACCGTCAAGCAGGACGCGAAAGTGGTGGCGCCGCAGCTCGGCACGACGGCTGTGACACAAAGCCCGGAAGCAACAACTTCGCCTGCGACCGCATCATCGCGACGCCCGAAGGGAAATGTCGAAACGACGACTACCGCGAACAATCCAGCACAAAGCGAACGACAGATTTTAGACAAACGTGCCATTCCCGCCGAGGCAACGCAAAAGGGTCCGTCAGCCAACAAGAATTCGGACGTCTCGTCCGCACCCGTGAAAACGACGGAAAAGTCGCCGGAGCCGGCTGCCGCGGTTCAATCGAGCTCTGCGGCGGCAGTCGCTGCCACGGCCGCCACGAAGCCGCGCGAGTCGACGCCTGTCGCCGAGACGCGCCGTTCGCGCGAGAGCCGCGTCGCGACCTCGAGTAATGCTGAAAGTCGCACCGCGGACTCAACAACGAGTCCGGCGCCCGTGGTCGCGCAACCTGTTACGGCGACTGCTACTCCGGCAGTTCAATCGCAAACGAATGTCGCGCCGCTGGTTTCCGCCGCGCAACCCGTCAGTGCGACACCTGCGGTGGATGCGAAGTCGATGCAGGCAACTGCGTCGACGGGCGACCGTCACGCTGCGACGCCTGCGATCGGATCGACCGGCGCCGCGCGCGAAAATGGTAAATCGCTGCTCGACAGCGCGAAGCAGGCGACGACGACCGCGCGCACGCGCAATGATCAACAACTCGAGGTCGACCGCGTGCGATTGGTGCAGCGCGTCGCCAAGGCGCTGCAAACGGCGCAAGATCGCGGCGCGCCGCTGCGCCTGCGACTCACGCCTCCGGAGTTGGGCGTGCTCAAGATCGAACTCGT
Source organism: Planctomycetia bacterium (assembly GCA_034440135.1). Classification (NCBI taxonomy): domain Bacteria; kingdom Pseudomonadati; phylum Planctomycetota; class Planctomycetia; species Planctomycetia bacterium. Next base: position 49,258 of record JAWXBP010000319.1, on the reverse strand, counting down.
CATGCGAGACGGGGCGCTCTCGGCAAAGCTGGAAGCGGAGACGCCCGCTGCGAAGGCAGCCATTCTGGATAACTTACCGGCGCTGCGCGAACGTTTAACGGCACAGGAAATCAAGATCGAGCGGTTCGATGTCGATTTGATGCAGCAGCCGGACAGCTCCGGCGGAGGACGTCAATCTTTCGCGGACGCTGAGTCGTCGCGCGAACGTGCGGCGACCAGGCAAGTTAGAAATGAACGCGCTGCGTCCCAACCAACCGGAAGCCACGAACCCAAGCCGCCGGCGATGCGTTCGACCCCCGGACGGCTCAACGTGCTGGCCTAAACGAGAACCGAAACATGATCGACACGATCAATTCCACCAAGCGGAATCCCACTGGCGCCGGGGCTAGCAATGCGCTGGAGGACCTGAACACCTCGCAGTTTCTCGATCTGATGATCGCCGAACTGCAGAATCAGGATCCGATGAATCCGATGGACAATGCGCAAATGATCGAGCAGATCGGCCAGATTCGTCAGATCGACGCGTCGAGTCGATTGACCACGACGCTCGACGCCGTGCTGATGGGCCAGAATCTTTCGAGCGCCAGCAGCATGATCGGAAAAACGATCACGGGTCTCGACATCGACGCGAAAAAGGTGACCGGCAAAGTCGACCGCGTCACAGTCACGGACGGCGTACCGGCGTTGCACGTTGGCGCGAAGACCGTGTCGCTGAAGAACGTCGGCGAGATCTTGCCGTAAGTAGAAGTTCCGAATAGCCCCGCAACCCTCTGTTTGCATCTACCTGATCGCGAAGGAACCCCGTCATGGGTCTGGCATCCGCACTAAGTACCGCGCTGACTGGTCTGACCGCGGCCGAAACCACGATCGACGTGGTGGGTAACAACGTCGCCAACTCGAACACCGTGGGCTTCAAGGCCTCGACGGCGATCTTTGCGACGCAGTTCTTGCAGACGCAGGGCCTCGGTTCTTCGCCGACCTCGACGAACGGCGGTACCAATCCGCGCCAAGTCGGCCTCGGCGTGCAAGTCGCGGAAATCACGCCCGACTTCACGCAGGGCACGATCGAAATCAGCGCCAATCCGTCCGATCTGGCGATCCAGGGCGACGGCTTTTTCATGGTGCAAGGCACGCAGGGCGAAACCCTGTATAGCCGGAACGGCATCTTTAAGACCAACTCGCAGAACGAGCTGGTTAATATTAACGGCAATCGCTTGCTGGGCTTCGGCGTCGACGACAATTTTCAGATTCTGGAAACGTCACTGCAGCCGCTGACGATTCCGCTCGGGGCTTCGGCCGTCGCGCAAGCCACGCAGCACGTCTTCTTCGAAGGCGCGCTGACGCCGACCGGCGATATCGCCACGCAATCCCAGGTCATTCAAACCGGCATTCTCGGCGACGCGCAGTTCACGGCGCCGGCTGCCGCCACGACGACGAATGCGGCCGCGATTCCCACCGGCACGACTGCCGCGGCGCCGAACACGACGGGAACATTGGCCAACGGCACGTACATCTATCGTGTCGTGTTTGCCGACGACACGATCGCCAATCTCGGCACGGAAAGCTTGGAGTCGTCCAACGTCTCGATCACGCTGGCCGGGGCCAACGACGCGGTGGACCTCACGGGCATTCCGAACGATCCCAACAGCCGTTTTGACTTCAAGCGGATTTACCGTTCGACGGACGGCGGTACGACATTTCAGTATCTGTCGGAAGTCGGTTCCGCCGTCACCACGTTCACGGACGACGGCTCGATCACACCGGCGGCCGCGAACGCGACGTTGCACAACACCGATACGCTGACCGGCAACTACAGCTACTACGTGACGTTCTTCGATCAATTCAGCGGTCGCGAGAGCCGGCCCGCGCCGCTGGTGGCGCCCTTCAACGTCGTCGGCGGGCGCATTCAGTTGGACGACATTCCCAACGACACCAGCGGCAACTGGACGCATCGCCGCATCTACCGCAACCTGGCGACGGACTCCACCGAGTTCCATCGCGTGACGACCATTCCGTTGAGCGGCACCGTCGCTTCTTATACCGACTACATGAGTGACGTGACGCTCGCCGCGTTGCCGGAAATCGACCTCGACGGACCCAAAATCAGCGCCAATACGCTGCTGGTGAACGTCTTGGGCCGCAACGGATCGACGTACGCAAATACCTTTCAAACCGGAACTTTGTCGTTCACCGGTTCGAAGGGCGGACGCGAGTTGGCGACCAAGGATTTCGAAGTCACCGGCGCGACGACGGTGCTTGACCTGATCAACTTTATGGAACAGGCGATGGGCGTTCAGGACGCCTCGTTTGATCCCGTGAACCCGATTCCCGGCGACGCGAACTTCGGCGCCGCGGGCGGCAGCGTCACGGCCGATGGCCGCATCCGCATGGTCGGCAACAACGGCGTAGATAACGCCATCGACGTCGGCCTGTCCGGCTTGCAATTTACCACGTCGACGGGCACGACCAACGTGAATCTACCGTTCGGCAAGATTCAGGACGCGCTGGGTCAGAGCGCGGTGGCCGACTTCCGCGTCTACGATTCGTTGGGCATCCCGCTCAATGTGCGCGTGACCTCCGTGCTGGAAAGCCGCGACTCCACCAGTACGACGTATCGCTGGTTCGCCGACTCCGGCGACAACGATCCCCAAAGCGGCGCGCAGATCGGCGTCGGCACTGGATTGATTTCCTTTGACGGCGAAGGCAAAGTGATCTCCGTCAGTGAAGAAACGGTTTCGATCGCGCGCAGCAGTGTTTCCAGCGTTTCGCCGTTGGAGTTCGACTTGGACTTTAGTCAGTTGTCCGGCCTGGCCCAAGAGAATAGCACGCTGGCAGCCTCGCGGCAGGACGGTTCCGCGGCCGGTACGCTGAGCAGCTTCATCATCGGCGAAGACGGTACGATTCGCGGCGTGTTCTCGAACGGCGTCACGCGCGACCTGGGCCAGATTCGCCTGGCCCGGTTCTCGAACCCCGCCGGCTTGGAGCAAAAAGGCGAGAACCTCTTCGCGTCCGGAGTGAACTCCGGCCTGGCGATCGAAGGCGACCCCGGGGGGCAAGGCATCGGCAGCATCGTCGCCGGCGCCGTGGAACTCTCCAACACCGACATCGGCGCCAACTTGATCGACCTGATCTTGGCTTCCACCCAATACCGCGGCAACACCCGCGTAATCACCGCCGCCCAGCAGTTGCTGGACGAATTGCTGAACCTGAGGCGGTAGGCGGCAAATGACGAAATCCGAATGACTGAATGACGAATGGTTGGCGTAGGGCGGGCCGCGCATCACGTTCGGCGCATTGATCGCAAAGCATGGATCGAATTGAGCGGTTGGCAATTCGCAAACGTAAGGCCCGCCGTTCAACAGTGGCGGGCCTTGCCGATCGCTGTCGGCACGGCTTTGTGTGAGTGCTTCGCCATTCAAGACGCAGTGACTTAACGCTTACGCGGCCCGCCCTACGACGCTGCCCGGCAATGCGCGCCGTCATTCGTCATTCCCGTCAGCTTCCCTCCGCGTCTCCGCGCCTGCGCGGTTCAAAGTGGGTTAACGTGCCGGGAATTGAATCTTGCTCAGTTTCGCCACCGGATCGTGGCCTGGTGAGAACGCCAGTTCCGCGGCGGCGATGTTGCTCATGCGGGCGCTCATCCAGCGCACCAGACCGTGGGCGTAGCCGTCGACGAAGCCGTGGAGCGGGCGTTTTTCCGGATCGACGGAGCGCAGTTCGATCACCGATTCCAGCGGCAACACCACGGGCCGCCAACCGTCCGGCGACAACACGTTCGAGCCCACCAGTAGCAGAGCCGATGTGCCGAGCGGCAGCGGCGTGGCGCCCATCGCACGGGCGTACGAAGTGCTGCCGGCGGCTGTGGCCACGAGCGCACCGTCGGCCACGAGGCGCGCCAAGCGCTGTTCGCCGTTCACGCGCACTTCAATCCAGGCGGTTTGACCTGTCGCACGTTCGACCCAGACGTCGTTGAAGGCCAACGCGGATTCCCGAGTACCATCCTTCATTTCCATCTCGACGCGCAGCAAAGGGACATGCTCCAACAGGAACTCTTCGTCCGCCAGCGAGGCGGCGGGCACGTCGTTGAGCAGGAATCCCAAGTGCCCCGCGTTGATGCCATAGAAAGGCACGCGCAGCCGCCAGTGCTCGCGGATCGCCCGCAGCATCGTACCGTCCCCGCCAATGACGACAATTAATTCCGGATCGTCGTGGGAATCCGGAAAGCTCTGCGCGATGCGCTGGGCTTCTTCATTGCGCGGATCGCTGACGACCTTGAGCCGCGTGCCTTGCACATGCAATCGCGAGCGTCGCGTGGGCGGGACGCCGCGGTAAAGCCCATGTCGGGCAATGTAGTCCGCCACTTCGGGCAGCAAGAGATCCGCCACGGGGCGGCTGTTGAACAAATGGCTACGGACGGCGGTGCTCGAGCGGATTTCTTCGGCGTTGATGACGCGATGGTGCGGCGGGAGATCGGCTGGCGAAAGTGGCTGTTCGCCACCGGCGACGACCACGAATCTGCCGTCGCGCCAAAGCTGGTCGCCGTGTTCCCAGGAATTCTGAATGACTGATTGGCCCGCCGCGCCGCCCGCAATCAGGTTGGCGCCCACGACAATCCAGGCCTCCGCCGCTGGAGCGAATTGTTCGGCGAGGCGATACAGCGGCGTGAACTGTCCGGCTTCCAGATCCGACAGCTCGACGCGCACCCGATCCAGGTGGCGAAAATTGACGTCCGCCATCGCTGCCAGGTAGATCGGCAGCACGTCGTTCGCCACGGGCTCGCCGGCGCGCGGTCCCGAGGGAATCACGACGACCTCGTCGAATGTTTCCGCCAGCCGTGCGGCGATCCGACGGTGATGCGCTCCGGGCGGGTTGAAGCTCCCGGCGAACAAGGCGATTTGCTGGCTCATGGCGAATCTAAGATAGGAGGGTCGAGATGGTTGGCGTTGTACCCGCTAACGAACGCCAGCGGAATTCGGAGGGGTTGGGGCGTCCCCGAAGGGAGGGTGTGGGCCATGAGCCAGACCGCACAATTGATAATAATGCATCTTGTCGGTACAAAATGATCGGAAGCGGGTTTGCTTGGCCGCTAAGCGAATCACGTCGTCGCGGCCCGCGTTATTCGTGGGCATAGACCGCCGTTTTCGCGGCGCTGTCAAGGGGCATGAGTCCTTGTGCCCCGGTATTTCCTAGGTGTTCCTAACACCAAACTGAGCTATTAGTTATACGCCACCTTGGTGGTCCAGTTCTGCCCCCCTGGAGTTCCACGGCGATGCGTCTTGACGCTGCCACTAGAATCATACAGTACATCGGTCGCGATCAGGAAACTTGGAATGCGCTGCTGCGCTCCTTTCCTGAGCCGTCGTATCGAGTGCAACAATTCTCGCTGCCTGCGGGCCGTTGCCAGGATTCAGTTCCGAGCTGGCGCTGCGAGTGCGTGCTTGTCATCGACCAGGTCGAAGAGCCCGAGGCTGCCAAATTCATGGAGGAACTGTCGCGGCATGACGCTGGCGTTCCCGTGATTGCCCTGGTGGATAGCGAGCATCCCGCGCGACTGACCGCGGCCGGGCTGGCCAGACTGCACGGCGTACATCGTCTGGTGGTCAAACCATGGCCGGATGCGTCCGCCCTCGTGGCGGCGATTGAGAGCGCTTTTGACTGGCTCGAGCACTGGAAAAAGTATCTGCGGCAACCCCTCCCGCTTTCCTGCGAACCTGTCGAAACGCTGCGGAACGCTGCCCCGACATTTTCGCTGCGTCCCGAACCGACGGTGACTTCTGCCGCTTCGACAGCCAGTTTCTAGAGCCGCGGTGGGAGCGGGAATGCAACGAACTTCGACAATTCACATCGTTGATCCCGATCCGCTTTCGGTCAACGTCATACGCGGATTGTTCACCGCACATCCGCCGAAGTTCCTGGCCCATCGCACGGCAGCGGCTTTCTTGGAGCAGACGGAAGTCAGTCGGCCGGCCTGCGTCATCTGCGAGCTGACCTTGCCGGACCGCCCCGGCGTCAAGCTGATCGAGGAAATCCGGCAAGCGAGTTGTCCGTTGCCGGTCATCGCCCTGGCGGCGAACCCCACGGTGCGGGCCACGGTCGACGCGATGATCGCCGGCGCGATGTTCGTATTGGAAAAGCCCGGCGATGCAACCAGTCTCCAGCGATTGATCACCAGTGCCGTCAGCAAGGACGCGGAACAGCTTCAGCGCTGCCAGGAACTGCGGCAGCTCTCGCTACGGTTTTCGCTCCTGTCGCCGCGGGAACGCGAAGTTGCCGATCTGATCTTCCAAGGACTCGAGACGAAGACGATTGCGGCTAAACTCGGCATCAGTCCCAAGACCGTCGAATACCACCGGGCCCAAATCTTCGCGAAGATGGAAGTCTCGAACGCCGTCCAATTGACTGTGGCCCTGCTGCGGCTCGAAAAGTCGCGCGTCTGAACAGGCGGCAGCGAACCTGGCGGTCTCGCGGCCACTCCTTGTTCCCGGGCTGAGTTCCCCGCAAAATGGCGGTTTCTTCGCTGTCTTCGGTTCGCGAGCACCCCCATGCCCAGTTGCGTTTTGGCCTATTCCGGCGGCCTTGATACCTCGGTGATCCTCGGTTGGTTGCAGGAGGAGGGCTACGAAGTTCACGCCGTATACGTCGACCTGGGCCAGCCGTGCGAGGACCGTCAGGCGATCCTCAACAAGGCCAAGCAATGCGGCGCGGCCAGCTCCCGGATCGTCGACGCGCGCGAGGAGCTATGCCGGGACTTCGCGTTTCCGGTCCTCCAGTGGCAGGCCAAGTACGAGGGGGTCTATCTCCTCGGGACGTCGATCGCCCGGCCGTTGATCTCCAAGGTGTGTCTCCAGGTCGCGCGGGAAGTCGGCGCGGACGCCTACGCCCACGGGGCCACCGGCAAGGGCAACGACCAATGCCGCTTCCAGTTAGCGGCCGAGGTGCTCAACCCGGCAGTGAAGATCATCGCCCCCTGGCGGATCGAAAAATTCCGGGCGGCGTTCCCGGGACGTAAGGAGATGATCGCCTTTTGCGAGGAACGGAAGATTCCGGTCAAGGCATCGTCGGCCAAGCCGTATAGCTCCGATGAGAACTGCCTGCACATCAGCTACGAGGCCGGCCAACTCGAGGACCTGACCGTCTGCGGCGTCGACCTGGTCGATTTCGGCATGACGGTTTCCCCCAGGCAAGCGCCCGACGCCGTGGAACGCTTGACGGTCGGCTTTCAGCACGGCGTGCCGGTGAGCGTCAACGGCAAGCAGCTCAACCCGATCGAACTGGTGCTTGAACTGAACAAGATCGGCGGCCGGAACGGCATTGGGCGGATCGACATGGTCGAAAACCGCTTCGTCGGCATGAAGAGCCGCGGCGTGTACGAAGCGCCGGGAATGACGATTCTCTACGACGCCCATCGCTACATCGAACAACTCACTGTCGACCGCGACCTGATGCACCTTCGCGATCGACTGGCGCCGGAAGTCGCCGAGATGGTCTACTACGGTTTCTGGTACCACGCCAAACTCGACGCCCTGCTGGCCTTCATCCGCCAGGCGCAAACGCCCGTCACGGGCGAAGTGACCCTCGGCCTCTACAAGGGGAACATCTCCGTCGCCAGCCGCCAAAGCCCGAACAACCTCTACGACGAAGGCATCGCCAGCATGGAAGGCGGCGGCAGCTACAACCAAACGGACGCGGAGGGTTTCCTACGCATCCAAGGCCTGCCGGGGCGAGTGCAGGGGCGCGTGACGCCGCGGAGTTGGTAAGCGTCGCAGGATGTTGTCAGCGACCATCGTCACCGCGGCGTGCAATACGGCCTAATTGCCGAAAGCCTTGGGATTGGATCTGAGGTATTCGCGGAATGCTTTGAGTCGAGGAAGCGATTCACGATCCTTTTGTCGCCCGGTTGCTTCTTTGCTGGCGATAATATCGTCTAGGCTGCATACGAAAAAACCAGCGACTTCTTGGCGTCGACTCCAGGCTTCGGAGAAGCCTTCAATTCCGTCGGGCGCGAAGATCAAATCCAAGTCGAAAGGACCGTTCTTCAGCTGAACAAAATCTTTTCCGCGACGAATGTCGTTCCTCTGAAGCTCCGTAAGTGTGAAGCCCAGCTCAGTCAGAGCGTGCGTGATCGCGATGCCATTTTCGAGATCGCGCAACACAAAGACGTCGGCGTCCTGGGTCGTGTCAGGAAAACCTAGCAAGATCGCGCCGGACTTTCCCAAGAACATGTAGCGCACGCCATTCTTGGCGAATGCATCGCGGATTTCTTCGGCCTGACGATATTCAAACGCGCCCATATCCCAACCAGCTTGGCAAGTTCTCTTCGCACCATTTTCGATAGTCCGCCATCGTCTCGAATGAACGATACGGCTCGTCGTCCAGGACGGGGCGGTACGTTTTGATGAACGCGTATCGGAAGCGTTGTTCCAACGGGCGTTTTGCCGCGGCCTGAAAATCGGCCAACCATTCTGCGGGAATGGGCGCCGGTTGACCCTCCGCCTGCGGATCCAGTGGCCGCTCAGGGCTCTGTTTTGTTCGCTCATCCATACCACCTGATCGTGGCGGAACGACAGGGTGATGTCAATGATTCCGGCCCGTGACGAGGCCTTTCATCGCTTGCTGGTGACCGCCCCCTCGGCGTGTTACGATGAATTTGGCTCGCGTCAGAACGCCCTTTCCGGCGTGACGCGTGCCGGATTGATTCGTTCCTTACCTTGATTCGCTCGCCATGCCCGTCCCGGAGCAACTCGGTCCCTATCGCATTGGCCGCCGGCTTGGGCGCGGCGGGATGGGGACGGTGTATGCCGCGATCAATCAGCAGGACCAGCAGCCTGCCGCCGTGAAAGTGCTGGCCGCGGCGCTCTCTCAGGACGAGGGCTTTCGCGATCGCTTCGAGGCCGAGGTCGAATCGCTGCGAAAGCTCCGGCATCCACACATCGTCCGGTTGTATGGCTTCGGCGAGCAGGATGGGCTGCTGTTCTACGCGATGGAATTGGTCGAAGGCCGCAGCCTGGAAGAAGAACTGGCCGTCGGTCGCCGTTTCGATTGGCGCGATGTGACCGGCATCACCATTCAAACCTGCCGGGCGTTGCGGCATGCCCATGATCGCGGGATCATCCACCGCGATATCAAGCCGGCGAACTTGATGCTGAACAAGACGGAGGAAGTGAAGCTCTCCGATTTCGGCATCGCCAAGTTGTTTGGCGCTTCGGGCATGACGATCGAGGGCGGCATCATCGGCACCGCCGAATTCATGGCGCCGGAGCAGGCGGACGGCCGCGCCGCGACCGAGCGGACCGATCTCTATAGCTTGGGCGGCGTGATGTATACGCTGTTGGCCCGAAGGCCGCCGTTTCGCGCTCGCACCTTGCCGGAGATGCTGCAACTCCAACGTTTTGCCGAACCGGACCCTGTACGACGTTATGCGCCGGACACGCCGCCGGAACTGGAAAAGATCATTTCGCAGTTGCTCGCCAAGGAACCGGAAAAACGCCTGGCCAACGCGGCCGTGGTGATTCGCCGCTTGGAAGGCATGCTGGAAGATTTGGCCGACGCCGAGGAGCGCGCGCCGCAGATCCCTCGCGCCGTTGCGGATGCCGATATCGCCAACGCGGCCACGCTGGCCGCGCCGGAGAACGGTCTCGGGCATCCCAGTCCGTCCGAGACGATGGAGTTTCTGCCGGGAGCACCCTCGCGGGACGCGGACCAATCGTCCGGTACGCGCGTCGCGGCCACAGCGGCCGACGTCCACGTCGCGGTACGCGCTGTCGACGACGCGTTCGAGCTCGCGCCGACGATCATGCGGCAAACGACGCGGGTTTTCAAAACGGTCGAGGAAGCCGATCAGGAAGATGCGGAGCGCGACGAGGAATCGACGCACGCCGTGGCTTGGCAAACCGCGGCGCTCGCGGTCACGCTGCTGGGTCTCGGACTGTTGATCTGGTGGCTGTTGCAACCGCCCGACGCGGATTCGTTGCTGGCCCGTGTCGAGGCCGCCTCCGGCACCACTCAGGGACTGGCCGCGGTGGATGGCGCCATCGAGCAGTTGCTGTCCAGCCAGGATTTTCACTTGGAACTCTCGGATCGCGCGAGATTGCAGCGATATCAAGAGGAGATCGCCATTGATAAGCTCGAACGGCAGTTCGAACGCGAAGCGCGTCGCGTTGGCAGCGCGAAGAAGCTGACGCCGATTGAGCGCGCCTACGTGGATGCGGTTCGCGCTTTACGCCAGGACGAAGCGGCCGGCGCCGAGAAACTCGACGCCCTGATCAAATTGTTTGGCACGTCGCCTGAGAGTGGCACCACGACGCAGCGGATCCTCGAACTCGCCAGGCGACAGCGCTTCAACGCCCGCATGGCGGTCACCGAAACGATGACGGACGACTTGCGGTACATAGAGTCGCGCCTCAACATCGCCGCGGATCTGCGGGGCGAGGATCCCGAAGCCGCGCGGGACATCTACGCCGGCATTATCGAACTTTACGCCGATAAGCCTTGGGCGTTGGAGACGGTGCAAGCTGTGAACGACTTGATGGCCAGCCTGCCGCCGAAGCCGGTTGAGGACGACACGAACAGCACCACGGCCTCAACAGAGTCGTCCTCCGCGCCCGTCGCCGATCCGGAATCGAACGAGCCATGAATTTTCCCACGACACGTTTGCGGCGATTGCGCTATTTGCCGCAGATGCGCGCGCTCACGCGACACGTTCATTTGTCGCCAAGTCAATTGGTTCTGCCGCTCTTCGTGCGCGACGGCGCCGGGCCGCGGCAAGAAATTACCTCGATGCCCGGACAGTATCAGCTCACCCTTGCGGACCTGGCCCAGGAAGCGGACGAGGCGCGGCGCCTGGGGTTGGGCGGAGTGATCCTGTTTGGCATTCCGTCGCAAAAGGATGCAGCGGGCAGCGACGCTTGTCGTGATCAGGGGATCGTGCAGCGCGCGGTCCAGGCGATGAAGGCCGCCGCGCCGGAATTGCTCGTCATCACCGACGTTTGCTTCTGCGAGTACACCAGCCACGGACATTGCGGTGTCATAGGGGAAACCTCGCATGGGCCCGACGTGGACAACGACGCCACGCTCGAATTATTGGCGCGCCAGGCGGTCAGCCACGCCCAGGCTGGCGCCGACATCATTGCGCCCAGCGGCATGATGGACGGCATGGTCGGAGCGATTCGTCGCGGCCTGGACGCCGCGGGCCGCACTGAGATGCCGATCCTCAGCTATGCGGCGAAATACGCCAGCGCATTCTACGGGCCCTTTCGCGACGCGGCCGAAAGCGCGCCGCAGTTCGGCGATCGGCGCAGCTATCAGATGGATTACGCCGCGGACCCCGGCCAAGCGCTGCGCGAAGTGGAGCAGGACCTCGCCGAAGGCGCCGACCTGGTGATGGTCAAACCGGCGCTGGCGTATCTCGATGTCATTCACCGCGTACGTACACGATTTCCTGGCGTGCCGTTAGCCGCTTACAACGTCTCGGGCGAATACAGCATGATCAAGGCCGCCGCCCGGCAAGGGTGGCTGGATGAACAGTCCGTCGTGCTGGAAAGCCTGGCGGCGATTCGCCGCGCCGGTGCGGACATCATCCTCACGTATTGGGCCAAAGACGTGGCGAACTGGCTCTAAACGCATGGTGCAGGTTCACTTAATCCGGCTTTTCGCGGCCGGATCGCGCTGGTACATTCGGCTCCAGCCAATCCCGAATAAGCAGTCATTTTATTGACGGAGCGATGACCCATCATGGCGAAGACCAACTGTCCGATTACGCGTGAAGAGTTCCGCAATCATGCCCAGGCGATCGAAGTCGCCATCGGCGGCAGTCCTCAGCTGGCCGAGGTGAAGGAATTCTCCACCGGCTCGCTGGGCTGGTATTTAAACGGCAAGATGCCGCTCAAAATCGGCGACAAAGTCGTCAGCGTCCAGATCGGCATGAACCTGACGATCGTCGGCTCTAAAGAATTGCCAGCCGACTAGCCGCGAGTGGCGCGGCGCAGCTCTACGGCGTATTGATCATCGCCACGTGCCAGGCCTTTGGCCCATGCACGCCCGTCACCAGCCGCAACTCCAGGTCGCCGGTCTTGCTAGGCCCGGTGATGAGCGTGAGGTTGCTCGGTAATTGGTCGAGGCCGTGCAGTTCGAGTCGGGCGAACAGATCGAACAAATCGGGCACGATCATCGCCGGCTCGACGATCGCCAGATGCACCTTCGGCAACAGGCTGGCCATCCGCTCCTGGCCGCGGCGCGATTGCACCACGACGGAACCGGTCTCCGCGATGGCGAAATCAGCGGCCGTGATGCCGAGATCGGCCGCGAGCCAGGCCGCGCGGCGCTCGGTCGGCGCGAGGCGTTCCGCCCGCTCCGCGTCGAGCCAAGTGACGCCGAGCTGATCAAGCATTCCATAAACGCCGTGGCGTTCCAGCGCCGGATGCCGCCACACGATCGCGCTTCGGCACGCATGGCGATCGATCAATGACGCCAACAGTTCTCGCAGCGCCAGGCCATCATCCAATGGATGGAAGGCGCCGCCAGCGTTGACGACCTCGCGATGAAAACGCGCCTGAGCTTCTGCCTCATCGGCTGGTTCGTACTTGCCATGCGCATGAGGTCGCGGATGCACGCGATACATCCGACCGGCAGCCGCGGCGGTGCGCACTTGGGCGAGGAATTGTTCTCGGTTCATTGTTCCGCCTCGCGCGACCACCAGTCGCGAAAGCGCTCCGCGGCCGGAGCGGGGAAATCGCGGGACGCAGTCCAGCCGTGCAATCCGCCCGGTAGCCGCTTGAGCCAGCGCGTCTTTTTCGTCCAGCGGCCGATCGTCCGTGTCGCGAGCCAGGTGCCGAGACGATAGAGTCTTGGTGAACGCATCGCGCGCGCCCAAAAGAGATAGGCCAAATGTTCAATGCGCAAATCGCCAGCCGGCAATTCATGCAGCGCGCCGCGCAGCTTTACCAGCAATTCAGGAATCGCAATTTTCACCGGGCAGGCCGTTTGGCATGCGCCGCAAAGACTTGAGGCGTGCGGCAAGTGCTTGTTTTCCGCTAAGCCATCGTAAAGCGGCGTCAATACCGCGCCGATCGGCCCGGCATATACGCCGCCATACGCGTGCCCGCCGATATTGCGATACACCGGGCAGGCGTTGAGGCAGGCGCCGCAGCGGATACAGAACAAGCTCTCGCGCAAGGGCCCCGACAGAATCCGCGATCGACCGTTATCGAGCAGCACTAAGTGGAATTCTTCAGGGCCATCATGCTCGCCGTCGCGGCGCGGGCCGGTGACCAACGACGTGTAGACGGACAGCGTCTGTCCTGTCGCGGCGCGGGCCAACACCTTCAAGAACGCCGGCAGGTCGGCGAATTTGGGAACCACCTTCTCAATGCCCATGATGGCGATCTGCACGCGCGGCATCGTCACGGTGAGCCGGGCGTTCCCTTCATTCGAGACCAACACGATCGTGCCCGTCTCGGCTACCGCAAAATTCGCCCCCGTTATGCCGACATCGGCCGTGGCGAATTTCTCGCGCAGCGTTTCGCGAGCATACGCGGCGAGCTGCTCGGCGTCCGCCGGCAGTGGGCGCTTCGCGTGATCCGATAAGAGTTGCGCCACTTCTGGCGTACGCAGATGCAGTGCCGGCGCCACCAGGTGCGACGGTCGCTGCTTGGCGACTTGGATGATGAACTCGCCGAAGTCTGTCTCCACGACCTCGACGCCCGCCGCTTCCAACGCGCGATTGAGGTGAATCTCCTCCGTCGTCATCGACTTGCTTTTCACGACGCGCCGCGCGCCGCAACCGCGCAAAATGCTCTCAATGATTCGGCAGGCGTCGTCGCCGTCGCCGGCGAAATGCACCTGGCCGCCGAGACGCTGAACGCTGGCTTCCAGAGTTTCCAAGTGGCGATCCAGTTCCGCCAACGTCGCGTCTTTGATCGCCCGCGCGCGCTCGCGCAGGGCGTCGGCATCCGGCAACGCCGCGAAGGCGTCTTTGTTCCGTTGACCGAGCGTATCGCCGAGATTGGCGAGCGCCAGTTGCAAGTTCGCGTTCGCCAACGCCTGGGTCGTGGCGTCGAGGAACTCGTGATGCTCGCGACTGGCGTAATCCGTGCCCGGCATTGCGGAGTGATTCTCAGAAGATCAAATTGCCTGGCGAGTCGTGCTTCGCGCCACACTAGCCTCGTAGCGCCAGCGAGGGGGAGTTGATGTTGCTGAGAGTTCGATCTCCAAACTCTCAACGACGCCGGTCCTCCCTCGCTGGCGCCACGGGCTAGTTAGTGTACCGGATTTGTACACATCGGTATCGCTACAGCAGCGCGTCGAGAATCACCGCCAAGATCGGCAGGATTCCCACGACCGTGGCAAACACATACACGCCACGGGGCGGGGGAACGCTGCGTACCCGGCGGATGAGCACGCCGAGACCTAGCGAGGCGACGCCAATCACGAGCGCCGCGAAGAGGAGCAACCCGGAGAGCACCGGCAGCCGCGCGACGCCGATCCAGCGTGCCACGAGCGCGCCACACACGCACAACAGCGTCGTCATCACCGATAGCAGCCAGCCAATCGTCAGCGCTTCGGCGCTGCGCGATTCCTGGAGCGCCGCGGCGACCGGTCTTTGGTGGCGCTTAGACTTCTGCAAGGGAACCATCCACGTGAAGAGATGCTCAACGCCGCTTGCGTTGGCGCGTGGCGGTCGCTGGCGAGCAAAACACGCGGCGCGTCATGCCGCCGCGGGGGCGGCATGACGGCCGATGATTTCGACTACAGATAGGTGACGACCACGTCGCCGCAGCGGAGGATAACCACCTGCACGCTGCAACCGCAGCACCAATCGTAGCGGACGACCTGGCGTCCGAAGAGGCCGTTGCGGCAGCAAACGGTCGGCTCGCCCGTGCAGCAGCACGGCAGGCACACCGGGATCTTGATGTCGCAGCAGCTGCAACAATCATACACGCACAGCTCCGTCTTGACGGTCCGCTCGCAGGCCGGAACGCAGGAGCGATCGCGGTAGTCGATGCACGGATCGCAGCAAGCCTCGGCATCGAGCCGGGCGGCGCGACGCAGTACCGCGGCGTCGGCCGTGGTCGGGGAGATCGCGCCGGGAGCGAAAGCGGCCAGCAACGCGAACAGAGCCAGGGAGTATTTCGAGACCATTTCCATCACCTATTGAAAGTACCGGAAGCCCAAAGGCGTGAGCCGCCATGCGGCCCGCCACCCAAACATGGCTCATCTTGCCCAAAATGCCAATTCAAGGCAAGTCACCCAGTCGGAAAACTCGCTGGCAGACTTGGGCCAAAGATTGCCGGCTCAGTTCGTTTGTGCCGCGATTGCGCCCGATTTTGCCGGTTAGGGCTGCTGGGCGGCGGCGAAACGAACGCCGATTTCCTCCAGGGGCCCTGGTTACTTTGCTCCTTGGCCCGGCTTGACCTAGAGTTCGTTTGGCGGATCGAACCGACTCCCCGGTGGCCCGCCCCATCAAAAACCCCGCGCCTTGGCCGGAAGGAGTTGATGGTGAAACCACTTATCAAAAACCAGACATTGTTCCGGCATCTCCTCCGCCGGGGCGCGCCGTCCCAGCTTGCGATCGCAGGCGACGGCCGGAAAAACGCCTAGTCGAGGCTCGGACTTCAGCGACGGAACCACGCAGTGGCCGAACAAGACTTACTCACGAGCTTGGGTTGGGATTCCGTGCGAGGCGCGCTGGCGGATTGCAGCGTGCAGGCGCAGGAATTCGAAACCTTTCTGACGTCGCAGCTCGAAGCTCTCGAGCAGCGTTTCCATCGCCTCACCGAACGTGAGCGCCACCTGCAGGACGACGCCGAGAGCACGATCCTGGCGACGCAGGCGGAGCAATCGGAGGCGTCCCGGCAAGTCGAGCAATTGACGGCCGAATTGGCGCTGGCCCGTGAGAAAATCGAACGCCTGGAACGCTCCGCCGCCAAGGGGAATGCGGCCGAATCGGAAATCAGCATTCTGCGGCAGGAACTCGAAAAGGCCGCCACTCAGTCCTCGCGCATGGCCGGCATGGCGGTCGAATTGGCCGACGCCCGGGCCGAACTTGCCGAACTCAAAGGCCGGCAAGGCGCGAGCCAAACGCAAATTGTTTCCGACCTGGAGCGCCGCCTCCGCGAAGTCGAGCAAGATCGCGCCGCGCTCGAGACCGAGTTGGACCACATTCGCAAACGGGCCGCCGAGGCGAACTCCGCCCTGGCCGAGCACAAACGCCGCGAAGTGGAAGAGCGGGCCGAATGGTCCGGAGAGCTCAAACAACTGCGCCGGGCTTTGGAAAAACAATCGATGTTGCTCGTCGAGCAACAAGAAACGGGCGCTAACTCCACGCGCAAGACCGTTCCGGTGCGCGGCGATTCGACGCCCACGATTTCGGATCCGGTCGTCGACTCCGTGATGGAACAATTTGAGTCGCTGCAGCGGGACATGATCAAACGTCGTCAACAGAAGAACATCAAGAACGGGCATCAAGGGGTAGCGCCGTGAGAGTCAAAATCCGCGACCTCGTGACCAAGCTGAAAGCCGTGCCGCGGCAACGCTGGGCTTGGCTATCGGCCGGCGTCGGCGGCGCGTGTCTCGTCTTCGGCGGTTGGTGGAATAGTCTGCCGCTCTTTGGGATCGGGGCGGTGAGCTTCGCGCTGGGAGCACTGTGGATACTCGGCTGGCGCACGAGCCGTGCCGCCCCAGCGGCCGCCGTGGCCGCGCCCGCTGCGCCGGCCGTCGTGCAGCAGCCTCGCGCCCCAGTGGCCCCCGAAGATACTGAGGGACTCGTCGAGCAGATGCTCGCGCAAGGGCGCTATGCCCTCATGCTACGTCCGCAGGTCGTGGCGAACCTGTCACCGGCGCATCGCGACCGCACTCGTGACGAGCTCACAGAACAAATGGCGTTTGTGCCGGCTGGCGAGGTCGAGCTTGGCCCTTGGGATGAACACTCGATCAATCCCAAGGAAGAGGACGACGATGCGCACAAGTCCGTCTATCGCGTCGACGCCTATTACCTGGATCGCTATTCGGTCACGAATCGGCAGTTTCTCGAATTCGTGATGGCCGGCGGCTATGAACAGATGGCCCTCTGGGATGCCAAAATCCTGCCGGCGGTGATCGATTTCGTCGATCAAACCGGATCCTTGGGACCGCGCTACTGGCGGCATGGGCGCTACCACGAGGGGTCCGAAGATCAACCTGTCATCGGCGTGAGTTGGTACGAGGCGATGGCCTACGCCCGTTGGGTCGGCAAACGGATGCCGACCGACGCCGAGTGGGTCAAGGCGGCTTGTTGGCCGGTGCCCTTGGGACCGGGCAGCCGGATGCAGCGCCGCTATCCGTGGGGCGACAACATGGACCGCGAGCGCGCCAATATCTGGGGCTCCGGACCGGGGCGGATCGTCTCGGTAACCGAATTCGGCTCCGGCGTTAGCGTGGGCGGCGTCTACCAACTGGTTGGAAATGTTTGGGAATGGACCGCGAGTAACTTCGGCGCCGGCGGCTACGGCCGACCGGAGCTGGTGCTGCCGAACCCGATGAAGAGCGTCCGCGGCGGCGCTTTCGACACGTACTTCGACAATCAGGCGACGAGCCAATTCCAGAGCGGCGAGAACCCCATCGCACGCAGATACAACGTCGGCTTTCGCTGCGCCTTGGGCGCATGCGACGTGTCGTTCAGCGACAACGGCGAAGCAGCCGAGCCGGAAGCCGAACTTCAGGAGGCCGGAGCATGATCAAAGAAGGCACGCTACACCTCGACTCCTATCGCCTGGCGAGTTATGCCGTTCAGGTGCCCTGCTACATCTGCGGGGGCGGCAACACCTTCGACGCCGAGTTGTGTCGGCATTGCTGCGCGCCGATGGCGCTCGCGCACCAGGCGAACACGCAAAAAGTGCGTCCCCGCATGGTCGCCGCGATCGGCACCAGCGGCGTCGGCAAGACCGTTTACCTGGGCATGTTAATGGACATGCTCTCGCGGATGCCAGACCGGCTGCAATTGCTGGCCCGCGGGGCGTTCTCGATCACGCTGCAACAAATCACGACGGCGGCGCTCTCGCGCGGCGAGTTTCCGGACAAAACGCCGAACGAACCGGATCGCTGGAATTGGGTCCACGCTCAGGTCCGCGCGCAAAAACAACGCCACCCGGTCGACTTGATCATGCCGGATATGGCCGGCGAAGCGCTGCTGGAAGAAATCGAGCATCCGCGTTCGTATCAGGTGATCCGGTCGCTACTGAGCCAATGCGGCGGCGTGTTGCTCTTGGTGGACGCTTCGCAGCTCGGATCCGGCACGCTGGAGCAGGATTACTTCGCCATGAAGTTGCTCAGCTACCTGATCGAACTGGACGAGGACCCCAAGACCGGTTGGCCTAGCCGTCCCATCGCGCTTATTTTCTCCAAAGCGGACGAGCGGGAAGATTGCTTCATTGACCCCGCCGCTTTCGCCGCAAGACATGCCTCGGGCCTTTACCGGCTCTGCCAGGAACGCTTCCGTGAGGTACAGTTCTTTGCCTCCGGTGTGGCCGGTTCCTGCGCGTATCGAAATGTGCCCAAGCTCGGTCGAGTTCGGGTGCCGTTGCGCGTCGAACCGCGCGGCATCATCGAGCCGTTCGAGTGGTTGATTGGGCGCATCAAGTCTTGAGACCCCTGGCATGTTGATCGAACAAGCCGTTTTCACTTCGGCGCGGACGGACCGTGCCGCGGGCTACCAGTTGGTGGCCCGCAGTCCCGGCATTTGCGACGAAGACGCGCGCGAGATCAGCGTGTGGGGGCCGTCGCACGACTCGTTGTACGAGGAAGGCGCCGACGCGGTGAGCGTCAACTTCTTCCAACTGCCGAGCGGCGCGTTTTGCATCTCCAAGACGGAGCCGGCTGGCGGCGAATACAGCGGTCGTCGCGGCGCGCAAGTCTACACGCAGTGCCTCGTGGTCGGCCCGGATTCGCTGGCCCGCTTCGGCAACAATCCCTTCGCCGTGCTGACTGCGGCATTAGCGCAAGGCTCGCTGCGCATCTACGACGAGTTGCCGAAGGAGCTCGACGCCTTCCGCTTACCAGGTCGCGCGGCGGCCGTCGATCAATCAGTGTTCCTGCAACTCCAGTCCGATCCCGGCCCTGCTTGGGTCGCGCGATTGTTGAGTCACTTGATCGCCGGGCAACCCTTTGGCATCGTCGGGCACGCGCAGCCAGCGTGTCTTGTGGCCGGACTGATTAACTGTCTGCCGCCGAGTTGCCGCACGGAACTGTCGTTCACGACCGGTCTCAAATACTCGCCGCGTCGTCCCTACAAAATCAATTGCGTTCCGGTCCACCAGCCGGAACAACGCCGCGTGCTCCGGCAGCATGACATCGAATTGCTCGATTTGAGCGCCGAACGCACCCCGGGCCTTTCGGTCACGAACGGCTGGCCGGGCTTCGTGTCCTGTGCGTTGGCCGCAGGAAAGACGTCGTTCTTCTCGTCGCGCGTCGGTCGCTTGGGCGCAGTAACGGGACAGGATCTCGATCGCCTCGGCGATCAATTGCTGGAAGAACTGGCTGGGAATGGTAGCGCCTTGGAAGATACCTCGACGCTGTCCGCTGCCAGCGACACGGTGAGCGCCTTCCCTGAGGAACGGGCGCGCGAGACGATCGTGACCAAAGAACCGGACGTATCGACTATCGCTCCCATGGAACGGCGCGCCGATGCCGCGCACGACCGAGCCGCGAGTCGCTGGTCGGCCGCCGTGGCCGAAGCGACGTTGTTGGAGCTCGCGAGCGCCCCGGCCGATACGCTCGGCGCCCAGCATCCACAATCACAAGAACAGTTGGAACTGCTCGACGACACGGTGTTCGAAGCAATCGCCGGCAAACCAGAAGCCTTCGACCGCTTGGCCAATCTCTGGCCGCACACGGTGAATTGCCTCGGCCGCGCTGACGTCGAAGTCTATCGCGAGCACTACGTGCGCTATGCCTTGCGACTCTGGCAAGAATGCGCCGACGGCGAAGAAGTCCGCAGCCCCGGCGTCGCCGTGCGAGCGCTCGACGCAATCGCGATCTTCTTCCGCGACTGAGGTCGCGCTGGAGGATTCACCACGAAGGCACGGAGGACGCGGAGGAGGAGGCAGCCGCATTTCAGTTGGGCGCGAGGACTCGCTGCGTAGCTTTGTGAACCTCTCTAGCTTTCGCGTCATTTCGTGTGTTTCGCGGGCCTCATCCGGCTGGCCGTACGTGGTGTCATGAGGGACAATCGTCCGCATGGCGCGTGATGAGCAGGACCGTGAAGATTTGATGCGCGAGGCGACGGCGCTCGTGGAGCGCGTTGAGTTGCGCACCGCGAGCGAACCGGAGTCGGTCATCGTCGGGTTTCGCCGGAACGGCTGCGCGAGCGTCTTCTTTGGGGCGGATCCGGCGTATCACTTCAATGCGTTGAATGAACTGCGCCGCGCGTACGTGGCCGGAGAACTTTGGAAGGCGCAAGATCGACGGCTGATCGCAATGCGCCGCGAGCGAACCGGCACGCAAGTTGAACTGCGCTCGCGTGAATTGGCTAAGGAAGAACGAAGCGCGGCCCTCTCGCAATTGCAGTCGCGATTGCAGTTGCTTTGCGACGATCTTGCGAACGCTGAGCGCTCATCCCGCATCACGTGTTTTCCGCCCGATGCGCCGGAATTGGAACGCGTGCAAGCGTGGCTCGCGGCATTGCCTTCCCCGCTCACCGTAGCGCAACGCCCCCACGCGGAATGAAAACGTCTACTGTAGCGGAGGTCTGTGACCTCGGCCGGAGAGGACACCGCATCACACCCAGCGCCCGTCTCATTGGAATTGAAGAACCACGAAAGGCACGAAAGACACGAACAGGATTTCGACAGCGGATCGAATGCGCGGCAATTACTCAATTGCCGAATTCAAACCGTTCGTGTTTTTCGTGCCTTTCGTGGTTCAAGATAACAACGTCCAACGCGCCGAGGTCACAGACCTCGGCTACAGAGGAAGCGCATACATCACTGCGATTACATGGGCAGCGCGACGACCTCGACCGGGCCGGACGTCGAATTCAACATCGTGCCTGGCGTGGCTTGCGCTCGGCGCACGTAGCCCAGGGCTATGGGCTGCTTCAGGCGATGGGAATACGCAGTGCTCGTGACTGTGCCCACAGTCTTGCCATCGTCCGCACTAAGTTCCATGCCGGCCGGAAATGCCGTGTCGCCGGTTCCGCGCAGGCCGACGAGCAGGCGATTCACATGCCCTAGCGCGTCAATGCGAGCAACCGTTTCCTGGCCGATGTAACAGCCTTTGGTGAAGCTGATGGCTTGCCGGTCGCGGCCGATTTCTTGCGGCAAGTTCGCGTCGGTGATGTCGAATCCGAAGAGCGGCGCTCCGGCGGCGATCCGCGCCGCGGTGAAAGCGGACATCCCGCAGGGCGTTGCGCCGACTTTGCACAATGTTGTCCACACCGAGCCGACGTGCGCGGTATCCAACGTAATCATTAATGACTCGGCGCCGGCGAGATCCACGCGCCGGATCGTGACCGGATGTTCCGCGATGCGCGTCGCTGCGTGGCTGCAATGCTCGCTCGGTTCTGACGTGACGCCTAGCCGCGCCAATAGATCCGCCGCCTTCGGCCCGGCCAACAGCAAGTCATAGCGATCCGGCAATGGGACCAACTCCACCTTTTCACGAATCAAATAGCGATCCAGGTGCTGCAGCAGGAACTCCCCCTGTCCCGGAACGGTGTCGAGCACCAATTGTTCTGCTTCCACGAAGACGTAGACGTGCGCGAGAACTTTGCCGGGGGCGTTCAGCAGAAACGCCTCGCAACCTTGCCCGGGAGCGAGGCGGCGGATGTCGTTTGTGGACAAGTTATGCAGGAACGACGCTCGATCCGCACCGCGGAGCGCAAGTTGCGAGCGATCCAGCAACGGCACAATGCCAACGCCGGCCGCGAGCGCCATTTCTTCGCCGGCCGGGTCGCCGAAATCGAGTGGCGGCAGCGCTGCGGCCGTGGGAAACAAGTCGCGGAATGGTTGCCAGTTGTCCATAGCGCTTGATTATCGCACTTTTTCCAGCGCCGGCGAGACGGCGCTGTGCAGGAATGGACGTTTGTTCGCGCTAAGCCCAGGGAAGGCCACAGAAATCTTCGCCAATGGAGGCGATATCGAGGGCCTTCCCTGGGCTTGGACGGCTTTGCGCCGGCAATTCGCCCAGTTCGCCAATCCGAGCTTTACCCACCGGGGCCAGTGTCGCATAATGCCCGCCCGACGGATCGGACTTTGGAAAAGGATCTTCCCATGCTGGCATGCTATCATCGCGGCAGCCTTCTCGGCGCGCTGTTTTGCGGATTCCTCGCGCTGTCTCCGCTTGCCTTCATTGGCTGCAACGACGCCGCCCCGCGCGATCTCGAAATCGCCAAGGCGGGAGTGACGTCGGCCGCCAAGAAGGGCGATCCGGCTCAGTCGCCGGAAGTGATCAAGGCCCAGGCGGTGTTGAATCAACTGGCGGCCACGTACCGCGACGCCAAAACGTACGCCGACAGCGGCACGGTGCGTCTGCTTTACGAGCAGGGAGAACGCAAGGTCGACGAAGCAGTCGATTTCGCCGTCACGCTCGAAAAGCCGAACAAGTTGCGATTGAATCTCTATCAGGCGCTCGTCGTCAGCGACGGCGAAAAGTTCCGCGCCACGATCGCCGATCTCGCCGGCGAAGTTCTGGAAGTCGATGCACCCGCGGCGCTGACCTTGGAAGAAATCTATCGCCACGAACTGCTGAATGGAGTGCTGACGGGCGGACTGGCTGGTTCGTCGCCGCAGTTGGCGTTCCTGCTTAACGACAAGGCCGTCGAACAATTGGTGGAACTTGGTTCCGCGCCGCCTCGCCTGATGTCTCCAGGCGAAATCGACGGCGAGCCTTGCGATCGCGTGGTGATCGAGCGCACCGATGGCCAGTTGTTGCTCTGGATCGATCAAAAAACGCACGTGCTGCGTCGGCTGGAATATCCAGTGACGGAACTGGCGAAGCAGATGAGCCAGGCCGGCGCGGTGAGCAATCTTACACTGGTGGCCGATTTCGCGGGCGCACAAGTGAACGCACCGGTCGACGCCGTCGCGTTTCAGTTCGAAACGCCCGAAGGGGCGAAGCTGGTTGATTCGTTCGTCAGTCACATTGAAATGCCGCGGCCGGAACCCCCTTCGCCGTTGTTGGGTAAGCCGGCGCCGGAGTTTGCCTTTTACACGCTCGACGGCCGCCGCGTGACCAAGGAATCGCTGGCCGGCAAAGTCGCCGTGCTCGATTTCTGGTTCACCACGTGCGAGCCCTGCCAGGCGACGATGCCGCTCGTGCAACGCGTCTTCGAGGAATACGCGCAGGACGATCGTGTGCAGTTCTTCGCCGTGAGCATCGCCGATCCCGCAGGAGGCAACCTGGAACTGCAAAAGGTGCTGCAAGGTTGGCAAGTCAAACTGCCGATCGTCCGCGACGTCGACAAGTGTTTCGAAAACGCCTTCGAAATCCCTGGCGCGCCGGCCTTGTATGTCCTCGGACCGGATGGCCGCGTGCAGGACTACCACGCGGGGCTGAACTCGAACCTCGCGGAAGAACTGTCGCAATCGCTGCAAAAGCTGCTGGCCGGCCAGGACACGTTCAACGACGTGCAGAAGCGTTATGAAGTGCAAATGGCCGAATACCAAAAGGCCCAGACGGCTTCGAGCGGATCGGAAAGCGCAACGCAAGAATTGCCCGACGCGGAAATCGCCCCGCGTTCGGAACCGCAAACGGTCAAGTTGACGAAGCTCTGGACCGCAAAGGCAGTCAAAGAGCCAGGCAACGTGCTGGTCACGCGCGACGGCGACGCCACGGCCAAGATCTACGCCCTCGACGGTTGGCGTCAGGTGGTTGAACTCGACGCCAAGGGCGAGTTGGTCGAACGACATTTGCTGGAACTGCCCGAAGAAGCCGTGGTCCGCTATCTGCGCACGGCCGTCGATAGCGCCGGGCAGCGCGTCTTCGCCGGCTCAGCCAGCGCGCAGCAACAAGCACATGTGTTCGACAGCGCTTGGAAAACTAAGTTCAGCTACCCGTCACTCGAAGGCGGCAAGTCCGACGGTCTGACCGACGTCCAATTCGGCGATCTGAATGCTGACGGACAGCCGGAATTGAACGTCGCCTTCTGGGGCGCCGGCGGCGTTCACAACGTGGCGCTCGACGGCACGCGGGCCTGGAACAATCAATCCCTGGAGTTGGTGTATCGACTCGCCGTGACATCACCCGACGCGTCCGGTCAGCGATCGCTGTTGACCACGAACCGCCAAGGGACGCTCGTCGCACTCGCGCACGACGGCCAACCGAGCGAACATCATTCCGTCGGCACGCGGTACCTGCACGCGGTCTTCACGGCCGATTTGAACGGCGATGGGAACGTGGAAATCTGCGCGATCGCCCGTGACCAGGCGAACCACGAATCGCTCGTCGGCATCGCCCCGGACTTCACCGCGCAGTGGGAACTCCCGCTGCCCTTCGGTTGGCAGCGCCACCCGATCGACGCGGTCACTTCAGGAAAAGTCCTGCCAGGCGAAGAATCGCAATGGATCATCGCCGGCGCCGACGGTTCGATTCAACTCATCAGCCGCGAAGGCCAGGTCCTCGATCGCTTTCACCACGGTGCAGCGCTAGCTGGCCTGGCGGCCACGGAAATCGTCGGCAAACCGGCCCTGGTAATTGCGACGGCCAGCGGCGTGGAAGCGTGGGGCGTGGAGGCGAAGTGAGAAGTTTTCAGTGAAGCAAGAACAGGCGCATTCACGGAACAGACGCCGATCGAAAACTACTCCGCCTACTCCACCTACCCACAACTACTTCCCCTACTTCCCCTCAATCAAACAGCTCACTAATCGACTCATTCCGGTGAATGCGCTTGATCGCTTCGCCTAACAGCGGCGCGATCGAGAGGACTTCGATCTTCCCGTTTTCCAGGCCCGGCTTGAGCGGGATCGTGTCCGTGATGACGACGCGAGTGATCGGCGCTTTTTCCATCCGCTCGATCGCCGGGCCGCAGAACACGCCGTGCGTGGCGGCGACCCAGATTTCCCGCGCGCCGGCGCTTTTGAGCTTTTGCGCCGCGCCGCAGATCGAACCGGCCGTGCTGATCATGTCGTCGAAGATCACCGCCACCTTGCCGTCGACCGGGGCGCCGATGATGTTCTCTTGATGCGTGTCCTCGGCGCTGCTGCGGCGCTTGTCGACGATCGCCAGCCGGGCTTTGAGCCGCTTGGCGTGGCCCAACGCCCGTTTGATGCTCCCCTCGTCCGGACTGACGACGATCATTTCGTAGCGCGGGACGTCCATCTCCGCGAAGTACTGGTTCAGCACCGGCGCGGCGTACAAGTGATCGACGGGGACGTCGAAGAAACCTTGAATCTGCGGCGCGTGCAGGTCCATCGAGAGCACGCGATCGGCGCCGGCGCGGGTGATCAGATTCGCGACCAGCTTGGCCGTGATCGGCACGCGGCCTTCGTCCTTGCGGTCCTGCCGGGCGTAGCCGTAGTACGGCACGACGGCCGTGATCCGCTCCGCGCTGGCGCGTTTGCAGCTCTCGATCATAATCAAGAGCTCCATCAGGCTGTCGTTCACCGGCGGGCAGGTCGGCTGGACGAGAAACACGTCGCGACCGCGGACGTCTTCGTCGATCTTGCAGGAGACTTCGCCGTCGGGAAAATTCCCCAGCGAAATCTTTCCCACGGGCAGCCCCAAGTAATCGCAAATCCGCCGCGTCAGATTCTGATTCGCGCGGCCGCTAAAGATTTTCAGATCAATCATGGCTTGGGGGGAGCAGTAGAGGAATAAAGGACAATAGGAGTCAAGTAGCCGCCGCTTCGAAATCGTCGAAAGCGCCCCTCCTTTTCTCCTCGACTCCTTTACTTCTTTTCTCCCTTCCCTTCCTCCCGCAGCGCGGCTTCGACGGCCGCCAGGTCGTCCACCGTATTGATGCTCAGGGCCTCGACCGGCTTGAGCACGGCGAGCGCGGCGACCCGTTTTCCCTCGTCCTTGAGGATACCAGGACCGTCGGTGATGTAATACTCACCCTGCTTGTTATTGGGTTGCAGTTTGCCCAACGCCTGGAGCAACTCCTGAGCGTCGAACAGATAGGTGCTCATGTTGACCTCGGTGAGCCGGCGTTCCTCTTCCGAGGCGTCTTTTTCTTCGACAATCCGCAGGAAATCGCCGTTCGCATCGCGGACCACCCTCCCCAAGCCGTAGGGGTTTTCCTTATGGGCCGTCCCCATCAGGCAGGCGGTCGGGCGGCGTTCGAATTCTTCGAACAACGCCCGGACGCTCGACGGCTGCAACATCGGCGAGTCCCCGGTCACGACCAGCACCGGACCGTGATGCCGCTCCAGCGCCGCCCGGGCGCACATCACGGCGTGCCCGGTCCCGCGCTGCTCTTCCTGCAAGGCGAAGGAGAGATTCTTCCGGCCAGCCAGGGCGATTTTCACGTCGTCGGCCCGGTAGCCCACGATGACCACGGTCTCGTCGATGCCACTTTCTTCCAGGGCGTCCAGCACGTAGTCAATAATCGGCCGCCCCAGCGCCGGCACGAGCACCTTGGGCAACTCGGATTTCATCCGCGTCCCCTTCCCTGCGGCCATGACGATGGCAAGTTTCTTGGTCATGGGAGGTAGTTTGCCAAGAATTCGGCGGTGGGGACAGGGGCGGGGGGCATGCCGTAGACGCGGCGGATCCGGCGCTTCGTCGAACAAGAAAAAGCCCAGGGCAGGCCCCCGGTGACGTCGCCATTGGCAACGACTCGGGTGGCATGCCCTGGGCTTCGCGACGCAAATCGTGGAATTCAGCGTTGGAGCTCGGCCCAATCGTCGCCAGTGGTTAGAATCGCCGGGATGGGAGAATTTCAACTCGGCGTCGGGCGCGGCGAGATCGGCTGGGAGGCTTGGCCTCTGGCCGATCTACTCATTCTATGTTTCGTCACGTTGCTGCTGATCGCTTGGCGGTACACGGAGCGAACGCGTCGTCGAACGCCCGGTGAACACAGTGTCTCTCACAGATCAGATTCGAATGCAACCGCCGTCGAGAACCCGAATCCGTATCGCTCACCGCAAAGTAGCAGCGATTCGTCGAAACGCTTCATCAAGTCGCGGTGGTTCCAGCTGTCGATTCGCGCCGCCATGGCGTTGGTCGGTATCGTCGTGGTTTCCTTCGGTACGCTCATCGCGCTTGGCCCGCAGACGAGCGGTTGGTTCGTACTGCCCGCGGCGATTTGCCTGGTCTGCGGCGGCGCATGCCTGATCTGGTGGGCGTCGCGAGAGTTTGAATGACGGCTTGAAACCACTTATGAGCCCAACCGTGGATGACGACAATCCATACCAATCACCGCAAACAGTGTCGGAGCGCCAGCCGTCTCACGGCGGCAGTCGCTGGTCGCCGCTCAACTACTTTTGGGCGTTCGGTGTCGGCGCGACGTGTGCAACCTGCTCGACATTCACGGCTGGCGGTGGACACGGAACCTATTGGTGGATTGCATTAACCGGCGCTCCAACGTTCTTATTCGCCCGGCTGTTTCACATGAACGATACAATCTTTCTCGGCATGTACTTCGTTGGAACAGGAGTACTATATGCGGCCTACGCGCGTGTGCTCGTCATGCGGCCATTCTGGATCGCACTTATGACAGTGCTTGTTGTCCATGGCGCCAGCGTGGCCGTCATGATGTTTTGGAGCGGCTGGTCGCGTTAGTCCTCATTGCATCGTTGTGTAAGCCCAACCAATCCTGCCGCTTCCCGGCACACTCTGTACGGGCTAAAATCCGGAATTCTCCGGCCGACCGCGGTGAGCAACTTGAATGGGCAAAGCGACTTACAAAGACGCCGGGGTGGACCTCGAAGTTTACGAGCAGTCGATGGCTCGGCTGCCCCGGCTGATGGGGCGGACTTATAGCCCTCGGGTAATCCGGCTCGACGGCGGGTTTGCGGGGCTGTTTCAGCTTGATTTTGCCAGCAAGCTGTTCGCCCGGAACTACCAGGACCCGGTGCTGGTCTCCTGCACCGACGGCGTGGGGACGAAGCTCAAGGTGGCCACCGAATCCGGCGTGCATCATACCGTGGGGATCGACCTGGTGGCGATGAGCGTCAACGACGCCCTTTGCTGCGGGGCGGAGCCGCTGTTTTTCCTCGACTATGTGGCGATGTCCCACGACGACCCGGAATTGCTGGAGCAGATCGTCTCCGGGATTAGCAACGGCTGCCTGCAGAGCGATTGCGCGCTGCTGGGGGGCGAAACGGCGATTATGCCCGACCTGTACAAACGCGGCGACTACGACCTGGCCGGTTTCTGCGTCGGCGTCGTGGAGCGCAAGAAAGTCATCGACGGCCGCGCCATCGCCGCTGGCGACACGCTGCTGGGCGTAGCGTCGAGCGGGTTCCACTCCAACGGCTACAGCCTGGTCCGCCGCGTCGTGTTCGACATCGCGCAGCTCAAGATCAACGATCACGTCGACGAGCTGGGTAAGTCCGTGGCGGAAGTGCTGCTGGAGCCGACGCAGATTTATGTGCGCGGCGTGCGGCAACTTTTGGCGCACTACCCGGTGAAGAACGTGGTGCATGGCCTCGCCCACATCACGGGCGGCGGGTTGTTCGAGAACCTGGAACGCATTCTTCCCACGGGCGCGCGAGCGGTGATACGCCGCGATAGCTGGCCCATCCCGAAGGCGTTCCGCTGGCTGCAACGACTGGGCGAAATCGAAGAAGCGGAAATGGAACGCGTCTTCAACATGGGCATCGGCCTGGTCGTCGCCGTGAGCGCGTACTACGCCGACAGCGTCCGCCAGCAACTCGCCTCGACCGGCCTGGAAAGCTGGCCGATCGGCCACATCGCCGAGGGGGAACGCGGGGTTGTTTGGGGGTAGGGCCGAGGCGCTAATTGCTGCGCAAAGCGGTTTCGGCGATACTTCCGTAGTCGCCGCTCTTTTCTTGCCGTCTTCTCGCGCATTTGAGGCCGACTCATGCCACTCAATCATGGCTACGGCGTCGTCATTGGGACGAAGCACCATTACTATCGCGACCCGCCGAACGACTACGGACAATACTTTCACGGCAATGTTGAAGTTGCTACGTCGGGAGGCATATATCGTTGCGCGATCGACGTCGATAGCAAGCAGCAGCCCAACGGCGTGGAATGGCGCAAAGTTGAAATGGGCCTTTCGACTTTGAAGGGACTTACTTCGTTGGCGGACGGCTGGCATGCGTTGCTGTCGAACAGTACGTCTGGGGCGCTTGACTACATCCGCGCGGACGAACTGCATCCGAAGGTAGGCTGCGTATTCGCGATCTTCAATCCGCTTTTCGAAGCTCTGCGCCAAGCCCTGCAACTGGCGATCAACCCACCCTGGAAGCAAGGGACAAGCATTCAGGCGCTAGCGGACCTAGAACCGCTATTGAACAGCGCGAAACGCCTGTTCATTTTTGGCGAACCCTTCACGGTGGGAGTAGGTGTCCATAACATCCACCAGAATCAGGGAGATCCCCTTGGGAGCCAATGGTGGGCTGAAAACGGCATCTGGCAGGATGGCGCCACGCTCATTCAACGAGAGGATGGTTCCATCGCAGCGTTTCTCAACAAGTTTAAGACGCAGGCACATGCGACCGACAACAACGGCCATCCTTTATAGTTCATGGAAAATATCTACGCTGGCGGCGTCTTCTCTAAGTACTGACGCCGTTTTCCTGCCCGGCATGCGTGATGCCCTCGATTGGACCGGATGAATTGGGTCGATTGCTGGACGAACAGGGTCCGGCGCTGGTGCTCTATGCGCGGCAGTGGTGCGCGAGTCCCGAGGATGTCGTGCAGGAGGCGTTCGTGCAACTTGCGCGGCAGGCGGCCGTGCCGGATCGCCCGGCGGCCTGGCTGTTTCGTGTGGTGCGGAACGGGGCGATTTCGCTGGGGCGCTCCTCGCAGCGGCGCACACGGCGCGAGCAATCCCGGGCCAATCGGAGCGCCCCCTGGTTCATAGTTTCCGAAGCGGATCGGCTCGACGGCCAAGAGGTCGCCCAGGCATTGGAAACGCTGCCGGCCGAGCAGCGCGAGGCGATCGTCGCCCGGCTGTGGGGACAATTGTCGTTCGAGGAAATCGCGGAACTGTCCGGCACGTCGACCAGCACCGCTCATCGCTGGTATCAGGCCGGGCTGACCGCCTTACGCACGAGGTTCAACGTCCCATGCCACGAGACGCCAGCACGCCCGATCCGCTGAGCGGGTTCGAGAAACAGTTGCAATCGTTGCGCCCGACGGCGGCGCTCGGCCGCGATCAACTCATGTTCCGCGCCGGTCAGGCGTCCGTGGAACGCGGTGTGACACCACGGCGTTGGTGGCTGCTCGCGGCCACGAACGGAATCTCGGCGCTCGCGGCGGGATTGCTGGTGGCGATGACGATGCAACCGGAACCTCGCGCGGAGGAGCAAGTTGTCGAACGGCCCGCGCCGCCCGCGCCGCCCGCACCGGCGATCGAGGCGCCGCCCGTGCGCAGTGCGGACGCGGAGTTCGGGTATCTGGCCCTGCGCAATCGCGCGATCCAAGGCGATTGGCGCGAGCCGCTGGTGATTTCTTCGAACACGGGCTGGGAAAAATCCGCAGCGACGCCGTCTTATCGACAGTTGCTCGAGCAGTATTCCCAAGAGCTTCGCTAGCTCGCAGCTCACTAGCCCGTAGCGCCAGCGAGGGAGCGAGGACGTTGCTGAAATAGATAGGATCAAACTCTCAAAGATGTCGTCGGAAGCAGGCTGATCCGGCGGTGTTGAGAGTTTCGTCCGGTAGCTGCTAGCCGCGTCAACTCTCCCTCGCTGGCGCTACGGGCTAGTGTTGGCGCTTCCCAGTCAACAACGAATTCCATTTCCAGGAAAGCAAGGCATGTTTCGCTCACTCAATACATTCGCCATTTGCGCGTTACTCACGCTGGCGTCCGTCGCACAAGCCGACGAATCCGAGCCGCGCGAGCGGATCATCGAACTCACCCTCACGCCAGCCGCCGCGCCGGTGCCGGCGCTGAAGTACCCGCTCTTACCGCCGCTGCCGGAGCTGCAGCCGCAGGACGCGGTGTTGATTTATGCTCGCATGTTCTCGATGGGTTTTGGCCCGTCGCCAACGAATGATGCGGACCGTGAATTGCTCGACAAGTACTTGAACTCGCCACTTGACGATTTCTCGGTCGACGAGGCGCGCAAGCTGTTGGAACGTAACGTCGTTCGCGACAATTGGCTCGCTCATGCGGCCATGTGTCGCGATTGTTCGTGGCAATTGCCGCTGGGAGAACGACCGTTCTTCGCAATATTGTTGCCGGAACTGCACCCACTGCGTCAGCAGGCGTGGTTTTTGGCGTTGAAGACCAAGATTCAAATCGCCGAAGGCGATGCAGACGGTGCGATCGAGTCTATTCGCGTCGGCTACGCGGTAGCGCGCCAAGTTGCGGCGGGTCCGACGTTGATTCACGTGTTGGTTGGCGTTTCGATCGCCGGCGCTTTCTCGGAGCGAGTGGCTGAGTTGGGTACATTGCCCGACGCGCCCAATCTGTATTGGTCGCTCACACAATTGCCCTCTCCATTTCTTAATACGCGCGACGCCCTCGCGACTGAGACGTACTGCATGGAATTGTCGTATCCGGAATGGAGCAACCCGAGAGTCAGCGGTCGCGAGGAAGCGTATTGGGATGCGTTACTGTCTCAGCTTCATCACGACATGCTGCTGATGGGCGATAAGCTGCCGGAAGATTTCGACCTCGCCGTCATCCGCGAGAAGTCATATCCGAACGCGAAACAGCATTTGCTCGATCACGGCATGTCGCAGGAAGAGGTTGAGAGGATCTGTCCCGCGCAGGCGATCGTGATTCTCACCGTCGATACCTACAATCGCCACCGCGATGAAGTCTTCAAGTGGGCCTACCTCCCGTTCGAGGCCGGGCAGACAGGGTTGTTGGAAGCCATCGAGAAAGTTGGCAAGACGCCGCGCAACGACCAGGGCTTGCCGCTCGCGCAGTTGATCCTTCCGTCGCTCGCCCATTTCCGTGTAGCCATGCAGCGCCAGGAGCGTCAATTCGCACTGGTGCGCACGATCGAGGCCCTCCGCATGCACGCTGCTGAGCACGACGGCAATCTTCCGGCGTCGCTCGCGGACGTCACGTGCGTACCGGTGCCGACAGACCCTTGGCTCGGCAAGCCGTTTGAGTATTCCCTCGCCGGCGACACCGCCAAGCTACGAGCCGCCGCGCCCGAGGGGCAACCGGTGGAGTTGACCGTGGAGTATCGACTTAAGATGAGGAAGAAGTAACGGAGTTTTCAGTTTTCAGTTTTCAGTGGAGGAGGGGCGCATCCACGCGTAGGGCGGGCCGTGCGCGCGTTGCGCGATGCGATGTGATGCGGCGCTGCACGACGACGATCTATTTGGATTCCAGAAAGTGAGGCCCGCCGCGCTGAGCGCGGCGAGCCTTACGTCATGAGAAAAATCACGCCACGTGCGATTCACGCGATATAAAAGTACAACCACCTCCACGCGCGCGCACGGCCCGCCCTACTGTCCTTCCTGATTCCTTGAGAATAAGGTTTAGGACTGTCCAGAAAACCCCAAGCGCCTCAGCCTTCTCCGTGTCCTCCGTGATCTCCGTGATCTCCGTGGTGAATCCTCGCGCTGGACTCGCGCTAGTGAGCGTGCGTCTCAGCGGCATGGGGTTCGGCTGCCGCCGGCGCAGCGCCGGGGACATTCCACGGCGCGTCACTGGGCGCTGCGCCTGCAGCGCCCTCTGGGCCGCCAGCGAATTCATCCAGCATGTAGACCTCGACTTTGGCGTCCAACACGGCGGGGTCTTCACCTCCGTGCCCGCCGGCTTGGCTCATGCGAATGCGGTCCGGTTCCACACCATGGTCGATCAGATATTGCCGCGTCGCCGCACACCGTGCGTACGCTAACTGCCAGCGATCGGCGAACTTTTCGTTCGATTCGAGGGGCCGTTCGGAGACGTTCGCGCGAATCTCCAGCAGATTGCGTTTGCCAGCCAACATCGGCAGCAGCTCGTCGAGATTCTTCTTCCCCGCATCGTCGATGGCATCACCTTCCATGGCGAATGGCAGGTGCGTGCCGACGCTTGAGCGACTGCCGTCGCGATACATGAACGCGCTCGACGGACGTCGAATCACCGTCTGTGGACCGCGCTTGTTCGTACCTTCGCCGGAGCCGCCCTTCTTGTCGCCGCCGTCGCCTTGCGGAGGCGGCGGATTCGTCCCTTCGTGCGGCATGAAGCTCGGCCCAGGCGCTTGCGTGCCCGGCTTATCCGACGGCACGGCGAAGGGATCGCGGAAATACTGCGCGACGGCTTCCTTGACCGGCTTGTCCTGTCCGACGAGCCACATCACCAAAAAGAATGCCATCATCGCGGTCACGAAGTCCGCGTAGGCGACTTTCCATGCACCACCGCCACCAGCCATAGAGACAACCTTGATGCGATGTGATGAGGAAGTAGGTGGAGTAGGTAGTAGGTGGAGTAGGTGGAGTAGGTGGAGTAGGTAGTAGGGAGCTTGGTTCCTACTTTGTCATTCTTACTTTTCTGCTACGCTCCTTCGACTTCCTTGAACATCTTGTCCAGCTCGTCGCGGCTGGGGCGGACCGCGGAACCGATTCCACGGCACGCCCGCTCGATCGCCACTTTCGGCGAGGCGTCGCCGGCGAAGCCTGAGACGATGCTGGCGATAGCGCGGAAGAACACCAGTTCTTCCTGCCCCAGCAATTCCATGCGGGAAGCCAGCGGGCCGAAGAAGCCGTAACTCATCAGGATCCCGAGGAACGTCCCGACCAACGCCGTACCGACGTGGTGGCCGATTTCCTCGACCGGCCCGCTGATCGATTCCATCGTGATCACGATACCGAGCACGGCCGCCACGATGCCGAAGCCTGGCAGGGCGTCGGCCGTCTTCTGCAGCGCGTGCAGGGGGGCGTGATGTTCCTGCTCGATGACCTTGATCTCGGCTTCGAGCATTTCAGGTAGTTGCTCCGGCCGCACCGTGCCGTCGAGCACTGGGGCAAACGCGCCGCAGATGAAGTCGGTGACGTGGTGGTTTTTCGAGATGCGCGGATACTCGTGGAAAATCTTGCTGTCGTGCGGCTTACCGACGTGCGCTTCCAGGGCCAGCAGTCCGTCCCGCCGGGCCAGCCGCAAGAGCGTGTACATCAGTTTGAACAGATCACGATAGGCCGGTTTACCGAACGGCGAACCTTTCAAGCAGGCGAGACAGCCTTTCACGAGATCGACCAGAATCTTTTTCGTCGACATCACGATCAGGCCGCCCAAGGCCGCGCCGCCGATGGTGAGCAACTCGTACGGTTGAAGCAATGCGCCAACATGCCCGCCGGACAGGACGAAGCCTCCCAGCACCGCACCGGTTACGACGATGAATCCGATAATGGCAATCATGGCTGTCGTGCGCTCCGATATTCGGGATAACCCGGCTGCGCGCGGGTTGGGCGCGCCGCCGTCGCGGAGACCGCTAGCAGTACATAGCTTAGGAAACCGCCGGGGTGCGCCCGACATCACTTATCGGAAGCTAGATTTCAGCACGGTTTCGGTCCCCAGCGTTGGTCAAACGTGGACCGTTCCGCCCCTCCCACCCGCAGGCTTCGCGCGTCATGTCGACCGTCGGCAGCATCCTTTTGGATCAACAAATCCTCCTCGAGAGCGGCACCAACGAGCTGGAAATGTTGGTGTTCCGCGTGGCGGATTACACGTTCGGCATCAATGTGGCCAAGGTCCGCGAGGTGCTCGCGCTGCAACCGATCACGCGCCTTGCCAAGGCGCATCGCTCGGTGCGCGGTGTGTTCAAATTACGCAATCGAGTCATTCCCTGCGTCTCACTCGTCGATCATCTGGAGCTTCCCTCCAATGGCGAAGAGGGGGAACGCACGATGATTTTGACCGACTTCAATCAGCAGCAGACGGCGTTCCTCGTCGACCACGTGGAGCGGATTCATCGCCTGAGTTGGGAGCAGATTCTCAGCGTGCCGCCGTTGATGGCGATGTCGCACTCGCCGCTGACGGCCGTGGCGCGTTGCAACGATCGCCTGGTGGTGCTGCTGGATTTCGAGTTGATTATCGACCAGGTGACCGGCTTTGAATTGAACGCCAAGGAAGCGCCGAATCCACATCAAGTGCCGCGCGATACCATGCGCGTGCTCATCGCGGACGACTCCGCCACGGTGCGCGAGGCAATCACCAAGACGTTGCGCGCCAGCGGTTATACCAATACCACGGCCTTCTCCAACGGCGCCGACGCCTGGCGCGAGATTCAGGCCCGGTTCAAGCAACGCGGCCGTGTGGAAGACGTCGGCGACTTGTTGGTTAGCGACGTCGAAATGCCGCAGATGGACGGGTTGCACCTCACGAAGTGCGTGAAGGATCATCCCGAGCTGCGCCGCATTCCCGTGGTGCTGTACTCCTCGCTGATCACGGCGGACAACCACAAGAAGGGCCAATCGGTCGGCGCCGATGCGCAGATCTCCAAGCCCCAGCTCAATAAGGTCGTTGCACTGGCCGACGAACTGATCAGCAAGGCCCGTGGCGGATCATACGCTTCGCCAACAACGGTGGCCGCGCCGACGCAACCATCGCCTATGCCCCAGCCGGCGGTCGTCGCCGCCGCGGCGGTAACTCCAGTGCTCGCAGCGCCCCATCCGACGGCGGCTCCCACGAGCGCTGCGCCGCAACGCACCGTTCAGCCTGTGCCCGCCCATGCCGCTTGTGCGACGCAGGGCACGGCCACCGTCGCGAGGCCGTCGGCCGCCGTGTCGACTTCCACGGACTTGGAGTTCGACCGTGTCGATCGCCAGCTTTGGCGCACGTTCGTGCAAGAATTGCAATCGCACCTGGTCCGATTGAGCGACTTGTCGGAACAACTCAGTGCGGGAACGGCCGATGCGCCCGCGATGCAAGAGTTGGGCCGGATTCTGCATTGCATCAAAGGTGCGGCGATGGTGGTGCCGATCGACACGGTCGCCCGCGCGACGCACTTGCTGGAAAGCTTGCTGGATCAAGTACGGAGCACGCCCTCGCCTCAATCGAGCGCCGTTTTCGAGCAATACGCGGACTGGCTTGGCGACATCTGCGGCCCGACGTCCGATCCCCGTGCCGCCTTGGCCCGCGGCCCGGAACTGGAGTGCGATCTCGCCATGGCGTTGACCAGCGCCGCTCGGTAAAACGCCCTCGTACCTGTAACCGAGGTCTGTGACCTCGGTGCGTTGGACGGCGCTCTGTCCACACCGGCCGAGTTCACAGAACTCGGCTACAGAATGTGATTTGTCCTGCGCGCCGGGGCGCGTTATCGTAGCGGCGTCGCCCGGTCCCACATCTGGAGCTTCCTCCCGTGAATTGTCCCCGCGCCCTCGTTC
Organism: Planctomycetia bacterium; assembly: GCA_034440135.1. NCBI lineage: Bacteria > Pseudomonadati > Planctomycetota > Planctomycetia > Planctomycetia bacterium. Next base: position 12,892 of record JAWXBP010000319.1, on the reverse strand, counting down.
TGTTCCTGGTCTTGTTATTCAGTGCGGAGGTTGCCGTCCTTCATGCGGACGATGAACAAGACTCGTTGAAAGTGATGACTTACAACGTCCGCTACGCCAGCGACACTCCGCCCAATGCCTGGGGCGAACGGTTACCCGTGGCGTTGGCGATGCTCGCCGAGCAGCAGCCGGATGTTATCGGCACGCAAGAAACGCAGTACCGTCAGGCCAAGGACTTTGCGTCCCATCTGGAGGGATATGATTGGATCGGTCTCGGCCGCGAAGGGGGCAGTCGCGGCGAGTTCATGGCGATGTACTATCGCACCGAACGGTTGGAGCCTTTGGAGTTTGACCACTTCTGGCTCTCCGATACGCCGGATCGCATCGGTTCGACGACGTGGGGCAACTCGAATCGTCGTATGGTCACCTGGGTCCGTTTCCGGGATCGCGCGACAAAACGCGAGTTCTATTGTTTCAACACGCACTTCGATCATGAAATTCAACTCGCCCGTGAAAAGAGCGCCGCGTTGCTGTGGGAGCGAATTCAAGCGCTCAATACAAAACTCCCCGTGATCGTCCTGGGAGATTTCAACGCGGTGGCGCAGCACAACGTCGCCTACGATTTGCTCGTGGGCGATGACAAATTGACCGACGCTTGGCTCGCGGCGGCGGACCGCGGACCGCTCTTCGCCACGTTTCACGGTTACCATCGGCCCCAGCCGGACGGCAGCCGCATCGACTGGATCCTGACGCGCGGCCCCGTGCGCTGCGAACGCGCCGACATCATCACCTTCGAGCGCGACGGTCAATATCCCAGTGACCATTTTCCCGTCACCGCACAGCTCCGCTTCGACCCGGCGAATTAGTTGTGCAACACCAACCCGAAGCGCCAGCGAGAGGGGAGAGGACGAGCCGAGCGCGTAAACGTTGCGCTGTAATCGATCGCCAACTCCTATTGCATACGTGACAGGTCGACAACAGGCGTCTACTCCCGAATTCAACCAGCAGCGTGAAAATACGTGCAAGTGCGCCATAGGTGACTTCACCCATGCACGCGCGTTCATCCGCCAACTAGGTAATGTCTGGGTGCCGGCTTGCTGTTCCGCGCACGAATGATTAAGGCGCCTTTTTCCTACGAGTCGTACTGGCGTTTGACGTTATCGAGGCGTTTGTGAATGTCTGCCCGAGGGCCTGGGATGCGCCGCCCACGGTGCATTGGTTGAACCATGACCCAGAGTTGGAAGACGCGATCAACCTGCTGGCCGCGGAGCTAGGCTTTCAAATAGTCGCCTACTCTTCGGTGGAAGCATTCTTGGAGCGATCGACGGCGGATGCGCGCGACTGCATCTTGTTCAACTGGCTCATGCCGGCTGCGAATGGCGACGCCGCCGCGGAGCTGTTGAGATCGCGCCGCGATCGCATGCCGATCATCGGTTTTGTCCGCGGCGCCAGCGTGCGAATGGCGGTGGAAGGGATGCAGCAAGGCGCCTTCGATTTTCACGCCTGGCCGATTGAGGCGCAGGTGCTTGGCGCGTCGATCACGCGTGCCGTGGCCAAATTCGAAGCGGAACGCGAGCTGGCTGTGCAACGCGCCTGCGTCGAGCGCCGCCTGGCATCGCTCACGGATCGGGAAAGTGAAGTCATGGAGTTCGCCACGCAGGGGCTGTCTACCCGCGATATCGCCGCACGGCTCGGCATCAGCCCCAAGACCGCGGAACATCACCGCGCGCGGCTACTCAACAAGATGCAAGTCGCGAATATGACGCAGCTCATTGTGCTGGTGCTGCGCAACAGGTGACGGTTTGCAGGCACGGCCCGCAGAACCCGCTGAAGCGTCGAAGATTCTGCTCAGCGCAAACAGCGTGCCTACCGCTGCGCCGTCTGCTGCCGGGCGATCGTGAGTCCGGCTTCCAGCGTTTCGTCTTGAAAGACGCGGAGCGTGGCGACTTCCGATTCCGTTTGGGCAATCGGCTTGTTCACCGTTTGCACCTGCACGTCCGGTTCCACGCCAATGCCGCTGAAGGGTTTTCCTAGCGGCGAATAGAACTTGGCCGTCGTGAGCCGCATCCCGGCGTTGCCGATCGAGAGCGGGAACAGCCCCTGGACGGAGCCTTTGCCGTAACTCCGGACGCCGACGATGGTGCCACGATGATAGTCGCGGATGGCGCCGGCGAAGATCTCGCTGGCGCTGGCGCTGTCGCCGTCGATCAACACCACGAGCGGGACGCCCCAGGTGTCCGGCGCTTCGGCCGTGTAGTTGAAGTCCTCGCGCTTATTCCGACCGCGGGTGGAGACGATGGTCCCGTGGTCCAGGAACTTGTCGGCGACTTCGACCGACGTGGTCAATAATCCGCCGGGATTGCCGCGGAGATCCATCACCAGGCTCCGCATGCCTTGCTGGTGCAGTTTCCACAGCGCCTCGTCGAGGTCGCGGGTCGTGGTCTTTTGGAAGCAGGTCAACTTGAGGTAACCGATATGGTAGTCGGCGTCGACGATCTTCACGTCGTCCACGCTCGGCACTTCTACATATTCGCGGCGGATCTTGAGCGCTCGTTCCGTTTGCCCAGGCGTCTTCGCCGTGACTTCCACGGTGCTCCCTTCCGGGCCTTGCAGCAGATCGGCGGCGACGTCGGCGTTCAGTTCGGCGGTCTTTTTGCCGTCCACGCCGACGATATGATCGCCGGCCAACAACCCTGCGCGGGCGGCGGGGCTATTGCGAATCACGCGGACAATCAGCAATTTGTTACCTTCGGCCTTGAGCTCGACGCCGAGGCCGACGAAGTTGCCTTCGATCTGGGAATAAAGTTCGTCGAGTTGATCTGAAGTCAGGAACGTCGAATACGGGTCCAGCAGATTCGCGGCGCCGCAGAGGTATTCCATCACGGCCGAACGGGCATCGAGACCGAGGTCGCGTTGACCGACCCGCGCGATGCGGTCCACGGCGGCACGGGCTTCGTCGATGGTGTCGACGTTGCGACTGGGCGGCTGCTCGCGCATCAGGCGGCGGAAGCGGTCGACCCGCTCCTGCGCGATACGGGGCATTAAACGCTCGGCGAACGACGGTTCCACGAGCGCCACATCGAGCGCCGCAGTGCCGCGATCGACCAGGACGTGCCAATCGGGCCGATCGACGTAATTGGTTTGAATCTTGTGGAGAACTTCCGTGTACAGATCGAGCGCCTGACGGTATTCCAAGCTGCTGGTGGAACGCTGGAAGGCCGGACTGCCGTAGCGGCGACCGACGTCGTAACGGAGCTTCACCACGTCGTGGCGGCGATGCAGTTGCTCATGCCCGGGGGCGCCGCGCAAGGCCTCTTCATAGAGCGAGAGCGCTTCGCCCCAGCGACGCTCGTTTTCGAGCAGTTTGCCGCGTTCCAGGAAATCACGGGCGAGATCTTCGACCGCGGCGGTGGGGGCGACGCTGCCGGCCAGTTCCGCGGCGCGGACTGGAACCAGGGCAAACAACGTCAGGGCCAACCAGCATGGCGCCGAACGCCGAACCAGGACCCAAAATCGCATGGCAGCTTCCATCGCGGGGAGAATTGGAGCAAGCGCGGCCGCCAAAAATGGGTCAGATCACGGCTAGCCGAGATTGAATATAGATCACGTTACCGCGACGGTCAAAAAACTAGACCCCAGAAAGTGGGTCGGAGAATCGTCCTGATCCGTAAACGCCCTACCCTTGGGTGGCATCAGGCCGGAAAACGGCCTTAGCACACTCCTGCCCGGCACGCAGATTGTGCCGGCGATGACCGACAGGTAAGGCGGTCGCGTTACACGTTCCATTACGTGGCGGCAAGAAAGAGAGTTCACCACGGAGAACACAGAGGACACGGAGGTTCGAGCTCGTGATCCTAGGACCCGAGAGAAGGTCACCTAGGCAGAGGGCGCATTGCCGAACGTCGCCCAGCCGTCACGATAGCCGTCGCTGGGTCGCGATCCATGTGAATATTCTGAGTAGTGATAGCACCGCCAGGCAATACAGCAAGCCACCGATCCAACCGAAGAGAACCCAGATGGAGTCGGTCAAGGCCGCATCGCGAAGGGGGTCCAACACTTGGAGAGCTTCGCCGACCACGGCTAGCGAGATCCAAAAGAATAGCGCGTCGATCAGTACGCCCTTCCAGCGATATCGCCACACTAGAATAGCGGGCACGACAATGGCGATGAACAGCCCGCCTTTGTCAACGAGTTGTGCAGCATCGAAATTCGTCATTACCGCACGCTGTCATACATCCGGTACGTCTTGTACAGCTTCGCGCCGCCTTTGCGGAGGCCGGAGCAGGCCATCGTGTTGGCTTCGGAGACCCAGGAGAACTCCGCCTCCTGGATGCCGAGATCGATGACCTTGGGCACCAGGTCCCGCATCAGGCTTAGGCCGAGGCCCCAGCGTTGGTATTCGGGCACGACGTTGATGCTCACCACGCGAACCCGTTTCAGGCCCTGCTTGTTGTGCAGCAAGTGCCAGAAGCCGAACGGGAACAGCCGGCCGTCGATCTGTTTGATCCGCGGGTTGTAGTCCGGCAGACCGAGGACGACGCCCACGCTTTCGCCTTTGACTTCGGCGATCAGCGACAGTTCCGGGATCAGCAGATAGCGCAGCGCTTTGGCGAGCGCGCGGACTTCGCCGGCCGTCATCGGCACAAAGCCCCACATGTGGCCGAGCGAGCGGTTGTAAAGGTCGAGAAACAGCTCGACGTCTTCCCGGAATCGCTTGGGGTTCATCGGCCGGATCGTCGCTTCGGCCCGTTCCTGCGCCATGTCGGCCAACGGTTTCAGCTTGGCCTGCACCGCGGGCAATTGATCGATGTGCCCGAAGAACGCCAGTAGATCATGCACCTTCTCGAACCCGGCTCGTTCGATCAACGTGGGATAGTACGGCGGGTTGTAGGTCATCATGAACGTCGGCGGGCTGTCGAAGCCTTCGACCAACAGGCCGCACTCGTAGTTCACTGAGGGATTCGCCGGCCCGCGCATTTGCGTGATGTTCCGTTCGGCGAACCAGGCCCGGGCGGCATCGAACAAGACGTCGGCGACGCGCTGATCGTCGATCGACTCGAAAAAGCCGAAGAAGCCGATCTGCGAATCGTAATACTTGTTGTGCGCGTGGTTCAGAATCGCGGCGATCCGCCCCACCGTTTCCCCGTCGCGCTGGGCGATAAAGGTCTGCACCTCGGCGATTTCGTGAAACGGGTGCGCTTTAAACCCCAAAAGTTCCGCCTGATTGGAGCGCAGCGGCGGTACCCAATTCGGATCATTTCGATAGAGTTTCCACGGAAGTTCGACGAATTGGCGTCGGTGCTTCCGCGTAAGTACCGGTGTGACGACGATTTCCGTCGATGTCAGCATTCCGCCGGGCATAACTAGGTTCTCAAGCGAGGAATGAATCAGTCTAGAAAGTGGCCCCGGCAGCCACAAGTTGCCGAATCGGCCGCTTCGCCCCGCCCCGCGCAGCGGCGCCGGTGATTTCTGCGACACTCAAGCTTCGACAATCGTTTTTTCTGTTCAGCGCGGGTGTCTGGGGCCGGGGGCACGCGCAAAAACGTAGTCGAGGCCAATCGCGCCGGGGCCTTTAGGAATGCCCCAATGGATGCTGTGATGCCTCCGCCGGAGGCGGCTGTCGAGCGGAATCACCTGCCACTGCACGAGGCAACAATCGCTGGCAATGTCGAAATCCAATTGACGGAATGACAGATATGATGGCGAACCGCCCTCCATTCGTTTTTCGAGCTTCGACGGTCGTCATTCATTCGCCAGCGCTTTGCGGGCCGCCAGCGCCAACTCCACCGCTTCGTGCGCCGTGGGCGCGAGGGCCGTCAGGTGCCCCATTTTGCGGCCGGGTCGGGCTTGTTGCTTGCCGTAGAGGTGCAGTTTGACCTCCGGAAATGCGCACGCGCGCGCCCAGTTTGGTTCACCATCGCGCCAAAGATCACCCAGGAGATTCACCATCGCCGCCGGTTGGATTTGCCGCGCGGAGCCGAGCGGCAATCCGCAGACGGCGCGGACTTGCTGCTCGAATTGGCAGGTGACGTGTGCGTCGATCGTGAGATGTCCCGAGTTGTGCGGCCGAGGCGCGAGTTCATTAACGAGCAACTGGCCGTCGCGCGTGAGGAACATCTCCACGCACAGCACGCCGACGACTTCGAGATGCGTCAGAATGGCCCGTCCGATTTCCAATGCGGCGGCTGCGATCTTCTCGGGCAGTGCGGCCGGCGAATGCGAGACGTCCAGGATGTGATGGCGATGGTCATTGTGAATCGGTCCGTAGAGCGCGACGTCGCCAGCGATCCCGCGCGCGCCGACGACCGAGAGCTCGCATTCGTAGTCGACAAATGCTTCCAGAATCGCCTCCGGCGTGGCCAGCTCGCGCCAGGCCGCCGCGGCATCATCGCCTGGGCGCAACATGCGTTGCCCATTGCCGTCGTAGCCCCAGTCCGCCGTTTTCAACACAGCTGGCAAACCTAGTTCGGCAACCGCCTGTGTAAGATCCTCTTGGGATCGCACTGCCGCAAAAGGCGTGGTCGGTACACCGATGGATTGTAGAAAGTGCTTCTCGCGCAAGCGATTCTGCGTGGCATGAAGCACTGCGCCGCGCGGACGCACCGGCGCATAGCGTTCGGCCGCGTCGGTCGTCGCGGCCGGGACGTTTTCGAATTCGAAGGTGACGACGGAGACGCCCTGAGCGAACCGCGCCACGGCGTCGAGGTCGTCGTACGACGCGTTGATTTCCACGTCGGCGATTTGGCCAGCAGGCGTGTCGTCGTCGGGCGACAGCACATGCACGCGATAACCCAGTCGGCGCGCCGCGACTGCGAACATCCGGCCGAGTTGGCCGCTTCCCAAAACGCCGAGCGTCGCCCCTGGCAAGATGACCTGATTCATGGGAGCGGCTCGGCGATCGCCTGCGCGGCCTGTTCCGCGCGATAGGTTTCGAGCTTGGCTCGTAAGTCCGGCCGATTCACGGCCAGGATGCGGATCGCCAACAACGCGGCGTTTTTCGCTCCGGACTCACCGATGGCCAGCGTGCCGACCGGAACGCCGGCCGGCATCTGCACGATCGACAATAGCGAGTCCAAGCCCGACAGCGCCTTGCTCTGCACCGGCACGCCCAGCACTGGCAGCAATGTTTGCGCCGCGACCATGCCCGGCAGGTGAGCCGCGCCGCCGGCGCCGGCGATGATGACTTCAATGCCCCGGCCGGCCGCCTGTTTGGCGTAGTCGTGCATCCGCTCCGGCGTGCGGTGCGCGGAAACGATTTGGCTCTCGTGCGCCACGCCGAATTGCCGCAGCATTTCCGCGGCCTGGCGCATGGTGTCCCAATCGGACTTACTCCCCATGATGACGCCAACGAGCGGCGTCCCGTCCGGCGGGCTGGACATTGCGTGCGGTCTCGCGTGAGCTGGGAACGGCAATAGCGACGGCTACTTCGGCTATCATCGCGCAGGCGGTTCAGGAACGCAATCGTCCTCCGCTGGCAACGCTTCGGCTTACGCTTCCCATTCGCGCAGACGTTCCAGCAGGTGCTGGAAATCCTCGCGCTTCTTCTCCACCACGGCGAACGCTGCGATGATCACCACGCCGGCGACAATGCCCGTGGCGTAGTAGACCCAGGTTTGTCCCTTGTCGTGCGCCGCGTACCAGATCATGCTCATCAGCGACATGCAGAGGAACGTCGTCCCCAGGTACAGGAACGCCCGGACGCGGAACAGGATGCCCAGCATCACGCCGAAGATGGAAAGCGCGCCGAGGACCAGCGCCAGCCAGGGAGAATTGGCCATGCCGTTCAGGAAGATATCGGCGGTTGAGGAAACGTAGATCGTCATCGCGCTGACATAGCGAATCTGTGTGAGCTGTGCTTTGCTCAGCCGCTCGCGATTCAAATATGCCGCCGCGAGCACGCACACCGCGGGCGGAATCAACCAGATTTGCGGATGCTCCAACAGGCCGAGTCCGCGCTGCTTGTGCAGGAAGTACCACAGCCCGCCATTGGCCGCGAGCGCCGCGAGGATGCCAAAGCCAAACGACTTGCGCAATACGGCGAGCGCCGCGTACAGCGAGCCGACGACGAGCAGCAATACGCTGTAGTTGGTGCCGGAATCGATCATCCAGAATCCGGCCACGGGCAACATCGGCAGCAGCGCGCCGGTGCGCTCCAGCGGCTGGGACAGCACCGCTTGCTGCCGGCGGCGGAACCATTCGCTCAACCCGACGCCGAGGAACGAGATCAGCATCAGAATCAGCGGCCAGTACTGCGTGAAGAATCCGGTAAACAGCCACGGCAAGCAGATGCGGATGTGCAGGAACGTGGCGGCGAGCAGCGCTTCCGCGCCATAGACGTAGGCCTGTCGCCCGCGTTCCGAGAGTCCCAGCGGATCCTTGCCCGGAACAACGGCGGCGACGAGCGCCGCGACGGCGAGGCCAACGAGTGAAATCGCGACGACGGCTTTTCCCCAGTCGGCAATTGGCACAGCGTCGTTTGCCAGGTAGTACGCGACTTCGCCGCCGAGAATCGCCACCAGCGCCGCCAGCGCGCCGCCGATGCAATATGGCGTAAGCTGCTGCCCGACGGCCGTCCACGGATTGTCGGTGCGGAGCAGCTTCACCAGTCCAAAGCCGAAGATTACGCCGGCGCCGGCAAGCGCCGCCATGGCGATCACGCCTCGATCGAGCAATTGCGGGCCGTCCTGCGGATCGAGCCAAGCCCAACCCCAGAGGACGCCGCCGAAAACGCCCAGCGCGAGCGTGAGGTAACGCAACGTATTGCGCGTCGATCCACGTGAGAGGAGCGCCAACCCCACGACCTGGAACCAAGCGGCCTTGCCGGCAAGCAGGCGGAGCGTCAACTCGTCGTAACGCAGCACGATGCCGGTCACCAACGTCAACACGCCGGCGACGAGGAAGCAATTCGCCGGCACTAACCAGAGCCGGGTATCCCAGCGCCGTGAAGTCTCGACGGGAATGCCGACACGCTTGGCAAGTAATGAAAGCCCTTCGCGCCGGCTGCCGAGATAACTCGTGGCGATACCATACGCGGCAGCGATCACCGCACCGTTGAACGCCAGCCACTTGGGCGGCAGATTAAAGCGATCGACCGCGAAGCCGACGCCGACGAGACCGAGCAGATACAGCGATGGCACGCCGCCGCGGACCGCGGGATCCCACAGGCAAGCAACTGTTGCCACGGCCGTCGCGGCCAGCGCCGCCCAGCCGAACCATTCGATGGGGTGATTCGGCGAACCATTCGCATCGGCGGCCAGCCCAATCGCCACGGTGGCGGCAAAAATCAACGACGCCGCGGCCGTGAAGAACCGGTGCGCACCGAACGTCCAGCCCGGCTGGCGCTCCAAGGTGTTGATCGCGATGTATTTCCGATCAATCCACAGCCACGCAATGGCCGGCAGCGCCAACGCGATCACGTTGAACCAAACAAACTCCATGAAGTTCGCGGGGCCGCCCGGCGACGCGATTTGCTGCGCAGGGCTGTACCACCACGCGATCGCAGCCACGCTGACGCAAACCGCGGCGAAGTAAAGGTAACGACGCCGTTCGGCAAATGCCGACAACATGGCGAGGATCAGCGCGGTCAACGCGAGCGCGACAACGCTCCACCACCAACCTGGGCGAGCGACATCCTCCAGCGCACCGCGGACTGCGACCGCCGTGGCCAAAAGGGCGAACAACGTCACCCAACTCGAACAACGCAGGGCTTCGCTGCGCGTGACCGCTTGTCGCCAAACGGCCGCCATCGCCAGAACGAGCAGCATCGCGGCGCTCGCCACGTGGCTCACCAACAACGTGTGGAAGGCGTACCAATCGTTGTTCGTCGCACGCCCCACGCTGAAGGCCGTCATCACGCTGAGCGTCCAGAGCGCGGCGCCGATCAATCCGGTCGATGCAGTGGATTTCGACAGCAGGCGATGTCCCAAGCTAACCGGCGTAGCATCGGTTTTCGCGCCGAACGACACGAGCGGGCGAATGTTCCACACGGCGGCGATCACCGCCAGCGCCAGCGACCACCAGCCGGCCGGACTGCCGACTTGCTTCTGCACCGGGCTCATGACGATCGTCCACCAGAACTCCAGCGCTGCGGGCACAAACACGATCGCCAGCAGGACCAGGCCCATCGTGGCTTGCGTGGCGCGATAGCCGTCGTGCGCGAGCACTCCGTCGCTGGAACGCCGTTGCCGCCACGTGACCAGTGCGAGCCAGAGGATCGCGAATCCGCCCGATACGCCGGCATTGAGTTGTGCGAGCTGGACCCATAGCTCGGCGTCCAGTTTAAGTCCCGCTGTGCGCGGCAGCAGCAAGTAGGCGGCCGTCGCGCTCAGATTCAACACCAACCCGGCGCTCAGCGCGAAGGCCGACGAGCGCTCGCGCAAGGCATGTCCAATCAACGTCAGCGTGACGATCGCCAGCGGCCCGGCATAGGACGTGGCCAGTCCCATCCGTGCAAATAAGCCGCCCGGGTCGGGTCCGACGACCGGATTGCCGCGCAGGGCGGTGCTCAACACGTACAGCACCATCACGATCAACGGCATCGCGCCGAGCACGGTCAACAGGCGCCCCAGATCGGCCGACCAACTCCGCCAACCAGCTTCACCGGTTCCACGCTTACCGACGCTGCGCAGTTCGAGTCCGGCAATCCCAGCCACGGCGAACAGAGCCAACATTCCCAACGTCCACCGCAGCAGGAAGGCCTCGGCCGGGCGCTGCATCACGGCGACAATTCCGACGAAGCCCCCCATGCAGAGCCACGGCATTAGCGCGGCAAATAAGATCGCGATCCAAGCGTCGCCGGTGCTCGGCGCGGCGTCGTGATCCTCCAGCCGCCAACCGAGCGAAGCGAACCAGCGCGCCAAAGGTTCCCGTGCCCAAACAAGCGCAGACATGATCAACAGGAAGATCGCGCCGCTCCACCGCAACGCGGAAGCGGCCGCAACGGCGATTTCGAAGCGGGCCGAAATCAGCAGGCAAGCGCAACTCAGTACCAGCACCAATGTGACCAGGCGATTTCGTGTCACGCGCTCTCGCAACTTGGCTAAGAGCGCGGCGACGCACGCGGCGAACAACGCCCAACCGCCGGCGCTCCAGGCATGCATGTGCGGAGCGCCGAACCACTCGAACGCCGCCAGCGGCGGTACGACTCGCACATTGGTGACGGCCGTTTGCCCGGCGAGCTTCATTGCCAGACTGCGCGGCGCCAGCTCTTGCGCGACGCCGGGAACAATCCCGTAAATGGAGATCGCTAGCAAAATGCAAATCGCCAGGCCGGCAACAGTCAGTTCCATGAACGGAGAGCTGGCACTCAACTGATCATTGAACCTGCCCATCCAGGCAGGCCGCGCGACGGCGATTTCCGCCTCGCCGCGCGGGCCATCGATGTAGCGACGCAGTCCAGCGCGAGCGGCCATCCAAGCCAGGCAAGTCCCGGCCAGCGTCACGCCCCAGGCCTGCCAGGTCCAGGGATCGAGCAGCGGCAGCGGAGAAGCTTGATACCAAGTGTGCCGTTGCAAGAACGCGGTGACCGCGCCCAACAGTGCGGCCGTAGATACGGCCTGAAAGACGCCGACGAGCGCCGCGGAGCGCCACGCGAACGCGAGCATCAACCAAATCGTGCTGGCCCACGCGACTTGCCAGCTCACCGTGGCAGTGTCGTACCAGAGGAAGCCACCGAGCGCGAGCATCGTGCCCAACGCCGCGGTGACGGTCGCCGCCTCGATGGCAGTATCCTGCCAGGCTTGCGGAACGACGTTTTTCCAACTCTCCGCGACGGTGGCCAGCAAGGCGAACAACGTGGCGTGCGCGAGTAGCGCGACCAACCACGGTTGCGTGAGCGCGAAATGCCCGCCAAACACGAGGCCTTGAATCATCGCCGCTAAGACCAACGCCGCACCGACCCAAACCAGCACGCGCGGCAATGCCCAGCGCGCCGCGGCGAGCGCTGCGACGCCGTAGAACAGATAGACCCAGGTTGCATGATGCGGATCGCCGGCGCGGGCGAAGCCGAACCAGGTTACGAGCGCGAGACTCGCCAACGCGTTGAATCCAGCCGCGATACCGAAGTAACGCGCGGTCTCACGATGCGTTCGCGCGAGCCAGCCGGTCGCGCCGCCGCAGACGGTCGCAGCACCGACCAGCGCGAGGCCGCTCTGGGCACTCAGGAGTTGTTCCAGCAATTGCCCGGCGCCGCTCAGGCGCCAGGCCAAACGCCCGGCGAAGCCATGCCAGGCGATGAGATATGCCAAACTCGCGCACAAGCTACCCGGCAGCACGGCCGCCGGCATGTCCGCCAGGCGCGCCACGGCGAGCAACACGACGGCCTCGACGGCGAGTACGGCCAGCATCACGGCCGGTTGTGGCCAGGCGAAGGTCATCGCCAGCAACATCAACATCACCGCCGCCACGGCCATCGCGGTGCCGATGATGCGGCTGCCAGTGAGTTCCGTCTCGCGCAGGCGTTTCCACAGTACGAGGCCAATCGTCAGCGGCCCGCAAGCGTACAGGGCGATCAACGGCGACAGCCGTTCCATCGTCGTGGCCGTCGCACCGGCGCTGTAGATCAGCAGACCCGCCGCCGCCAACCCGGCGAACGCGGTGAGGCCCGTCAGTCGGAATAGCTCGTGCGTATCCGCAGCGGTGTATGTCTCCTGAGCTCGCCAACGTCGCCACACGACGCCGGCGGTGAGCAACATCGCCGCCACCGGCAACGCGCCAACGGCAAGCAACGGCCCTGGTGCGCTGTTCGTCGCAATGAAGTGTCGCACCAGCAACTCAGCGATCGCAGCGAGCATCACGCCGCCGGAGAGCACCCAGGCGAAGTTCGATGCGATCGAGCGTCCGGCCAACCAGAGCAATGCGCCGAAGAGCGCGACGGAGATCGCTTCGCCGACGAGCGTGAGCGGCAGCGGCGTTT
>JAWXBP010000318.1 GCA_034440135.1 Planctomycetia bacterium | reverse complement strand
CAGCGAGTCACGGTCTACTCAACAACCGCAAACCTCCTGAACTACCATAAGACTGCCCGCAAAGTCAGCCTATTTCATACGGTCCGAACTATCGTCAAACTCGCGCACCCGACTTTGGCCAATCTGGGAAAACTTTGCGGGCGCGCCGGGCTCCGACTGAGGAAGCAAGCAACCCGGCGCCGACGCAGCCAAGCTCACAGGACTCGGTTGGGGGGAAGGGCGGGGCTGTTGATCACGCGGGATTCCGTGCTCCTTGCCGTCCGGCAAACCGTTCCTAAAGCGCGCACGTACAACCGTAAGTATCAGATTTGCACATCGAAACGATTGCGATTGCGCCGATTCCGCAATCCTTTCCATCACAGCTCACGTATGAATTGACAGCGCTGGAGTCGCGGATAGGATGAAGCCAAACCCGGTTATTGCCCATCATTTGGCGGGCAGAGTGGACCGGCGCCCTTCGCAGTCCGCGGTAGGCGAGGCCATTCTCCGAATCGCCGCGCAATTGGTCCGGACTTGGCTGTTCCTGGCAGGTTCTCCAGGAACGGCTGTTGCCAAAGTAAGTTGAACTACATTCATCGCCCTTCAGAGCGGATGCGTGCCCATGAAGCGTCTCAATTGGAAGTTGGTTATTGGCCTCGCCGTCGGATTAATCGTGACCGTCGTGGGAGGCTGGGGCATTCATCGTGTGCAGATTTCCAACACTTCGCACAAGTTGCTCGAGACAGGCCAGCGACTGCACGTCGAGGCCGTGGCGCTGAAGACGAAGGAACCGACCAAGAAGGCGGAAACCTTCGCAATGCTTGACGATGCGGCGGAAATGCTGAATTTCCACCTCAAGTTCAGCCCGGAGAATCCGGAAATCGCCGATGAGGAAGCGTTGATTTACCACGAGATGATTCCGTTGGCGACGCCCAAGGAAATCAACGAGACGCTCGGCAAGGCGATCAACGCGGGCGAAATGACCATCGTCAATTTTCCGCGGCAACCGCACGAGGAAGTTCGCCGAAAACTGGTTGACCTGTACATGGCGATCACCCGTTTCGGCGAAGCGAGTTCGCATTTGGAATCCCTGCTCAAGGACAATCCGAAGGACCAGGAATTGTTGATGAAACGGGCGCGGTGCCTCGCGGTCCTGACGGAGAATAAGAAGGCGGCGGATTTGCTTCGCGAAACGATCAAGTCGGATCCGCATCAGATTGACGCGTACGTGTTGCTGGCCGCCATCCTGCGCGATCGCGAGCTTGACGCCACCGCGGCGAATCAGGTCCTGGACGATCTGGTGGCTGCGAACCCCGAATCCTATCGCGCTTTTCTGGCGCGCGCGAATGCACACCTGAACAATCCGCTGATGGAGGAGAAGGCGCGCCTGGATGTCGAAAAAGCATTGGAATTGGCGCCGAAGGAAATCGACGTCCTGATGGCGAAGATCCGCGTCGTGGAACAAGCGGACGAGCCGAACAAGGACGAAGTCGGGCAACTTCGCGGATTGGTCGAAGCGGCGATCAAGGCCGACGACAAGGACGAACGGCTCTATCTGGCCATCTGGCGGTTGAGCCAACTCGATCGCAATCCTGAGGAATCGTTGAAAGTGCTCGAAGAGGGCGCGCGGCAATTCCCGGAATCCACCATGATGTTGCAGCTCCTCGCGGAGCAGTATTTCGCGACGAACCAGATCGACAAAGTGCGGGAAAAAGTCCAGGAGCTTGAAAAACAGAAAAACGCCAATGCCGAGATCGTCAAGTTCTTCCAGGCCTGCATCGACATGGCCGACCGCAAATGGGAAGACGCCGTTCAAAAGTTCAATGAAGTCCGTCCCTTGATGCCGAACAACGTGACGTCGATCGACCTGCGGCTCGGGCAGCTGTACCGAATTCTGGATCGGCCGAATGAAGCCAAGGTGGTCTACGAACGCGTGGTGTCGATTGACCCCAAGAGCGTTCCCGGGCGCGCCGGCATCGCCTACTCGGAGTTCCGGCTTGGCCGGCCCACGGTGGCGCTGCAATTGCTCAACGACATCAAGGCGGAAGTCGGCGTAGAAAAGTTCGCGAAAAATCCCGAACTCCGCAATCTCTACATTGACTTGCAGTCGGAAGTGATGCAGTCGTTGCCGGAACAACAACGGGATATGCAGTCGTTGAACGAGGTGGTGCAAGCTGCGCAGAGCGCGAATAAGAGCCCTGACGGCAAGGTCTCGAGCGCCACCTTGATGGCGCAAATCCAAGTTCTGCTGGTCCAAGGACAAGTCGCCGAAGCGAAAAAACTGGTCGAAGAGGCCTTGAAACTGGAGCCCAAGCACGCCGGCATGTGGGCAATCTTGGCGAATCTCATCGCCGACGAACCGGGCGGCGTGCCCAAGGCGCTGGACCTAGTCCGCAAGAAGTCGGCTGAATTGAATCAACCGTTGCAACTGCGCGTGATAGAAATCTCGCTGGTCTCGAATGGCAGCGACAAGGCGCAAATCGCCAAGGACTTGCAAAAGCTCGCGGAGGGTGTCGAAAGCCGCCCGGCGGCGGAGCAAGAACGGGTCTATCGCGATCTAGGCGCGGCCTTCCAGCGCGTCGGGCGCCTGCCCGAAGCGTTGACCTATTGGCGGAAAGCCCGCCAGGTGCAGCCGTCCGACTCGAATATTCTGTCGCAGATGTTCAGTGCCGTACGTGCGGCCGCGGATGACGCAATGATGCAAGAAGTGATTGGCGAAATTCGCCAGCGGTTCGGGGCCGACAGCGAGGAAGTGCTCGTCGCGGAAGCGTCCCGGATCATCACGCTGGTCGACGCCAAGCAACTGCCCAAGGAGCAACTGGGCGAAGCCAAGGCGAAGCTCGAGGAGTTGCAAACTCGAAACAGCCGTTCAGGTCCCCTGGCGCGTTTGCAAGGCGACATCGCCCGCATTGAAGGAGATACGGCGAAGTGCATTGAATTCCTGCGCCAGGCGGTGGAGCGCAACGAACGCGACCCCGTGATGATTGCCACGTTGGCGCATCTCCTGACGATCCGCGGCCAGCAGAAAGAAGCGGACGAATTGCTGGCAAGACTGAAAGCCGCCGGCTACTCGCAATATACGGAGAAAGTCCACAACGTCCAGCAGGCGATGGAAGGCAACTATGACGGCCTGATCTCCATCCTGGAACAGCACTTGCAAAAGGACGACAGCGACCTGAGCAAATGGCTCGATCTGGCGGTCGTCCTGCGACAAGCCGGACGGAATAGCGCGGCGGAGGAACGGTTGCGCGGGGCGACCGTCAAGTTCCCGACAGATGAGCGCAGTTGGGTCGCGTTGATCGCGCATCAAGCCGGTACGAATCAACGTGCCAAGGCCGAGGCGACGCTCGTCGAGGCGCGCAAAGCGGTGCCTGCGGAGAAACTCCAGGCCACCGTGGCCATGGGCCGCGATGCCATCGGTCCGGCAGGCCAGGCCGCCAAGGAATACGATCTCTGGTTAAGCGCCAGCCCCAATGATCTGCGGGCGATGCGGGCCGCTGCCGCGTTTCGTCTCACGCAAGTGGAACAAGACGCCGCTCAGTCCTCGGCGCATCTGACAGCCGCGATGCAAATCTTGGATCGCATGATCGGGATGGAAACTTCCGTCGCCAAGGAGGATGGGCAATTTATCTCGTGGGCGCGTACGCGCAAGGCGCAGTCCTTGGGATCAACGCGCCGCCATCGGGATTTTCAGGAGGCCATCAAGCTGCTCGATGAAAACGCCAAGTCCGGCGAGGATGCTTCCGCCGACCGTTTGTTACGGGCCAAGATGTACGCCACGCGCCGCGAGAAGGTCTACCAGCGCGAGGGCGTGCGACTTCTGCAGCAACTACGACAGCAGGATTTGCTCAATCCCACAGAAACGCTCGGACTGGTGCAACTGCTGAACGACACCGGCGAATGGACGCAGGCGCGGACGATGCTTTCCGATTTAGTCGAATCGCAGCCGGAGAACCCGCTGTTCCCGGCGTTGATGGTCAAGTTGCTCATTGATCACAACGAAGTGCAGCAATGCTCAGTTTATTTGGACCGGCTGTCGAAGATCGATCCGAATTCGCAATACGCCATCTCCAGCCGCGGCCGGGTGCAACTCGCGTCCGGCAAGGCCGAAGAAGGCGTCAAGACGTTGAAGTCGCTCGTACCTCGACCGTTGCCCCCGGGACAAGAGAACTTGCTCTACGGCGTGGCTCAGTTGCTCGATGAGTTGAAGCAAACCGAGGCGGCGGAAATCCTTTATCAGGAGTTCTACGCTGCGCGCCCCGCCTCGATCCTGACGTTCGCTGAGTTCCGTGCGCGCCACGGCCGTACGGATGCGGCGCTCGATCTGTGCGCGAGCGCGATGTCGAAGGGATTCCCCCCGTCTCAAGTGGTACATGTCGGCAATGCGGCGTTGCGACAAGCGAAACCGACCCCAACCGCGGCGCAGTGCAAGCGCGTGGAATCGTGGATCGACCAGGGCCTCGCCTCGGATCCGGCGAGCGCCCAGACGCTCAAGCTGATGCGCGCGGAACTGTTCGACCTGCAAGGCAAGTACGACGAAGTGGAGCGTATCTATCGCGACACGCTCAGCGACCCCGACATCAGCGACGCCCAGAAGGCGCTGGTGGGAAACAACCTGGGCTACCTGCTCGCCATGCGCGGACAGGGAGACGCGCTGGACGACGCCTTGAAAATGGTCAACGAGGCCGTCGACATTTTGGGGCCGACGTCCGACTTGCTCGACACCCGGGCGATGGTGCACTTGGCTCGCAAAGACTCGCGCAAGGCCATCGAGGATCTCGAAGTCGCCCTTAACGAAGAGCCGAGCGGTTCGAAGTTGTTCCATTTGGCGCTCGCTCAAATGGATGCCGGACTGACAGACAAAGCCCAGACGAGTTACCAGAAGGCGAAGGACGATTACGGCTTCAATGCCTCGGAGTTGGGCGCGCTGGAATCCAAGGAATTCGATCGCCTGAAGGGCGGATTGGGACTGTAAACGCACATGGATGATTCCGCCGTATGGAAGTCGCTGTTGGACAACTGGCCCGCCGGACTCGCGCGGACTGGCGTGGTGGTCAGCACGTTCAATGAACAAATCCCCTTCGACGGATTCATGCACACCGCCGCATTCATGATGGTGGAACGCAAGACGCCCGACACGCTGGGCGCGAGAAAAATCATCATTCCGTTTTCCGGGATCGCGGCGATCAAGTTCGTGGAGGTCATCGGCAGCCAGGCGTTCGCACCCTGGGGATTTGTCGGCGCGCCTGCCGGAAAGAAAGCGCCGGGCTAGTCGTTTTGTGACGAAATTCACGCCGCGCCAGCACAAATCTTCATTTGATTTAGCCCTCCGGCCGCTGGTGAACCCGGGAATCGCCGCTTAAACTACTGAGGTAAGCTCTGCGTTTTAACCGGCGCCGCGTAAGCTGCGGCAACGGTCCGCCGATTTCAAGAATCACAGTTTCCTACAACGACCCGACAAGGAGAATTGCGTGTCCAAGTCCAGCGAACAACCGGAAGCCGCCCCGGCCGCCGAAGCGGCGCCGGCTCCGCAACAGCAGCAGCGTCAACAAGTCCAAGTCGATGATTCCAAGGCCAACGCCGCGTACGCTAATTTCTGCCGCGTCACCGGCACGCCGGAAGAACTGATCATCGACTTCGGGCTGAACCCGCAACCGTTCGGCGTACCGCAAGAAGCCGTCATGGTCACGCAGCGGATCGTAACGAATTACTACACCGCCAAGCGGATGCTGCACGCCCTGACCCTCACCGTGCAACGCCACGAGCAAGCCTTCGGCGTCCTGGAAACCGACGTGCAGAAGCGCGTCGTCCCGAGCGTCCGCGCCCAGATGGCTGCTGCTGCCGGCCAGAAGTAATTTGTGGAACGGCGTGCGCCGGATCCACCTAAGCTGTTCATCCAAACGTCGCCCGAGTCGCGCTATGTCGACCCGCGCGACGTTTTTTTGTTGACTCAGCGGGCTCTCAGCGCAGGGAAGGCCGTCCAAGGCGAATTCCAATCCAGCGGACTTCTACGCCCTTCCCTCGGCTGCTTCTTGATAAGTCGCCGCGGGCGAATTACGTTCAACTTCGAATTCCGAGACTCGTGACTTCGCCCATCGACGCGCGCATGATCTATCTCGACTACAACGCGACCACGCCGCTCGCACCTTGCGTGCAGGAAGGCATACTGCCGTTTCTGGCGGAACACTATGGCAATCCATCCAGCGGGCATGCGCTCGGGAAAGCAGCGCATGCCGCGGTGGACGATGCCCGCGTTCGGGTCGCGCAATTACTCGGCGCATCCAGCGACGAGATCCTCTTCACGTCAGGCGGCACCGAAAGCAATAACCTGGCGCTCAAAGGCCACTTCGATGCATCCGGGGCCGAGCGACGCCATTTGGTCATTTCTGCTTTCGAACATCCGGCGGTCGCGGCGCCCGCGCGTTATCTCGAGCGCCGCGGCGCGACGGTTTCAACGGTCGGGTGCGACGCGCGCGGCGTCGTGAATCCCGCCGACGTCGCCGCTGCAATACAACCGGACACGTTCCTGGTCAGCATCATGTTGGCCAACAACGAGATCGGCACAATTCAACCGCTTCGCGCAATGGCGGAAATTTGTCGCGAGCGCGGTGTCATCTTGCATTCGGACGCAGCCCAAGCAGTCGGAAAGATTCCGATTAACGTGTCGCAACTCGGCGTCGACCTGCTGACCGTCGCGGGGCACAAGTTCTATGCGCCCAAGGGCGTCGGCGCGCTTTATGTGCGCCGTGGAGTGCATTTGGAGCCGTTGCTGCACGGCGCCGGCCACGAAGCTGGACTTCGCGCTGGAACGGAGAACGTGGCCCAAATTGTCGGCCTCGGCGTCGCGGCTGAATTCGCTTCACGCCATCTGGATGCCTCGCAGTCGCGACTGGCAACACTGCGCGAGCGGCTGTGGTCGCAGTTGCTTGAGAGCATCCCGGAAATCACTTGGAACGGCGCCGGCGCGGCGCTGTTGCCGAACACGCTCTCCGTAAACTTTCCGCGAGTGCGCGGCTCCGCGTTGTTGGCTCGCCTGCCGGACATTTGTGCCTCGACCGGCGCGGCGTGCCATTCCGGCGAGACGTCGCTCTCGGCGACGCAACGCGCCTTAGGACTATCGCCGCAGATCGCGGAGGGCACGGTCCGCTTGAGCCTCGGGCTGTACAACGACGAGGAAGAAATTGACCGCGCCGCGAATCAAATCATCGCCGCTTGGGAGGCGCTCCGTTGAGCACGCCCGTTTCTTGGTACACGTTGAGCAACGAAGCGGAAGTCTTTTCGCCGACGCTGTTGGTCTATCCTGACCGCGTGGATCAAAACATTCGTCGCACGGTCGAAATCGCCGGCGACGCCAAGCGATTATGGCCGCATGTCAAGACGCACAAGATGGCCGCAGTGCTGGCCATGCAGATCGCGGCCGGCATCGACAAGTTCAAATGTGCGACGATCGCCGAAGCGGAAATGACCGCCGCCGGCGGCGCGGCAGAGGTGCTGCTCGCCTATGCCCCGGTCGGCCCCAACGTCGTGCGCTGGCGGCGCTTGATGCAAGCCTATCCGCAAGTCCGATTCGGCGCCCTGTTCGACGACACTGTTGCCTTGCAGTCTTGCGGTGCTGAACTGCATGCCCATGGATTGACCTGCGCGGCAATGATCGATATCGATTGCGGTATGGGCCGCACCGGAATCGCGCCCGACGAGCATGCCGCCTCTCTTTATGCGCAGTTGGCCCGCACACCCGGAATCACGCCGGCGGGACTGCATGTCTACGACGGGCACATCGTCGATCCCAACCTGGGAACGCGGCGTACCCAATCTGAGGCGGCGATGGTCGGCGTGTTCTCCCTGCGCGATCGCCTGCTACACGACGGCCTGCCGGTCCCGCGCGTCATTTGCGGCGGTACGCCGACCTTTGCGATGCACGCGGAACACGCCGATCGTGATTGCAGCCCTGGCACGACCGTCTTTTGGGACGCCGGCTATGGCGGCAAGTATCCGGAACTACCGTTCGAGCCCGCGGCGCTCTTGCTGACGCGGGTAATCAGCAAACCCCGGCCAGGGCGATTGTGCGTCGACTTGGGTTACAAGGCCGTCTCCGCCGATCAACCGCATCCGCGCGTCCAGTTTCTTAATCTGCCGGACGCCAAAGCCGTCGTGCATAGCGAAGAGCATCTGGCGATCGAAACGAGCGCAGCCGATCGCTTCCAAGTCGGCGACGCGCTCTACGGCGTCCCGCAGCATGTCTGCCCGACGGTTGCACTCCATCGCGAAGCCATCGTTGTCCGCGAAGGCGTCGCGTGCGACCGCTGGCCCGTCACCGCGCGCGACCGCGTAATTACGATTTAGAGCGCATCAAGGCTAAGTATAGCGGTAGCCGCAGTGGCGGAGGTAGTTACGGCATTCGGTGGCGGTGAATTGATGGAGGAGTTCGCCGCAGGCTT